>NZ_CAJHBH010000004.1:0-160939 GCF_904846585.1 Psychrobacter sp. H7-1 | reverse complement strand
TTGATGGCTGACCAGGTGGATGGGTAGTCGTCTTTAGCTTCAATTAGCATACGGACGGCGCGCTCTTTCATTTCGGGGGTATAGTTTCGTGTTTTCATTGTCGTATTCTCTCAGATAAATGAGTCTCCGACAATCCCGGGGCGGTTCAGTGTGTTTCAAAATCTTCTTCCTCCCACATCTCTATTGGTTGTGCCATAGTAAAATATAGCCATTCATAGCCAATAGCTTTAATGTATTTCAAAATACTTTGATTGCTAGGAGGCTTTTTTGCATTTAAAAAGCTGAGTATCCAGTGTAGTAAAACACGTTCACTCAGATCCTTATATTGATTGCAGCGCTTTTCAATCCGTTCAATTAAAGTAGGTGGTTTATAACTGAGCCGCTTTGTCTTGAGTTCCTTATCTAATTTAAAGTCCTGAGTCAGCTTATCAATCAGGTCCGACTTTCTAACTTTAATTTTCTTCTTATTAGTAATGACTGTATCAGTATCATCGGATTCGTGGATATTGAGCTCAATGATATCTTTGAGCTCGTAAGTAAGTTTCACTGCTTTATAGTTTTGACTTAACAGTGTTTCAAAGTTAAACGCCTTAAGCCCAGAGGTATTTTGCCTACCTCGCAGGACGGTTACGGACGCTTGGTCGATATCGACATTATCCAACACTTCCCAGTGATAGCTTGCGTAATACATGAGCTTTGCCAAAGTAGGTATCTTGATATCAAAAGGCTCGAGTACCGGTTTCAAAGCATTCTTTAAATGATGCTTTAGTGTCTTATCAGATAATTGGCGGAGTGTTTGCTCAGTCTTTTGTGGGCTAACCTGCTGATGATAGCGTATAAGCCAACATTGACTGACTAAATCGACAATGATTTGTTTGGTGTTGTAGAGAGTTTTGCCATCTTCAGATCGCTCATTGCCATAATATACATATTCAAACTTTGCGGATATAAAGGTTCTTTGATGAATAAAGGGTTTATATTCTTTGTTTAGCAATGCAGCAAGCCAAGCTCTAAGCATGTTACCTTCATTTATCCCACCATAGATGATGCCTGAGAAAATTAGCCAACCTAAAATTTCATCTGGGCTGTATTCTTTAGTTTGATACCAGTGATCATGTACGGCCCGAATAACCTGATTTAACTGTTTTCCCTGCTTAATCCAGCTTTGATTCACAGTCAGTGGGTTAGGTTTGGTTGGCTTCGGTGGATGAATGATAGGATAAAAATGCTTAGCCAGCATAAAGTGTTGATTCTGAAATTCAATAAAATCGGTAACACCAATTCCTGCTTGTTTTTGCTCCTTTTTAGTTTTGAACTTCCTAGCTATTAGTGCATTGCACCGCTCATGAAATTTTTGATAGCCTACGCTAGATAGAGGCCTTAGTCTTTCATAGACTTGGTAATGGAGCTTAGAGGGATAAGAACTCCAATATAACTGCAGGCTATTAAATCCTTGTTGAGAGCTAGGTTTGAATTCAAACGAAAGGCTTTCTATAGGTGCTACTAACTCGAAAAAATTTGAGGCTGATTTTAAAAACCTTATATTGCCAGGATACTCTTTTTGTAATTGTTCCCACAGTGTTTGTAGCTCTGAGAGTATCGAGATCCGAAGCTTTTTAACCTCACTGCTTTGGTTATAAATTTCGGGGTAAGGGACATATTTCTTTTTTCGGCCATCAAATTTGGCAAGCCCATCAATTATTTTAGGAGTATTTAATTTAAGCATTACTTGGCTCTCCATAATAATGCAGCGTTTTACTTTTGACGGTGCTTAGTTCCAGTAAATTGGCAAGATGCTCCAAGAATCCTCCAACTCCTTTAATCTTTGCTTTGCTAGAGGAGGACAGCTGGCCAAGCGCTTCTTGACGACCTTTCTCATGACCAATGACTGTATTAATCAGTGCAAGATTAACTCCATACTTCTCTAGCTGTGTTCTAACAAAATGACGATTCCAATAGGGGTCAGCGTCGAGTATATCTTGAGTCATCCGATAAGCATCACCTCGCTTAATATTATCTAAGCCATCTGCACTGTCTGATAACAGTCTTAGTAAAGCAACGTCCTCTCCAAGACTGATTGCATCGACACACTCGCTTATCTCATACTTTAAGGGATTGCGTAGCTGATAATCTATGAGGTAGGCCTTGTAGTCTGTTAAGTACCGTACTAGGGTAGGGCATAGGGGTACAAGCCTATGGTTTTGAACATTTTTGCTGGGCTTGTCATAAACTAATAGCCACCCTGTTTCAAGATCTATATCTGATATCGTACCGATGCTATTGTTTGGGCGCACTCCTGTTAATGTGCAGAATATAAACCAGACTAAAATGCTTGTCCTATTAAAGTGGATATCAGGATTTGGGCTATTCCGAACCCATGCTTTAAGCTCATTCATAAAGCTATGAACATAATCGACTTTAAAAGCGAAGGCTGACCCTAATGTGTATTTATGCCAAGCGGTTATATACGATAGATCAAAGTCTTTATTTGCATTTAATTTATTTAAAGCGGCTTTATAGTGAGTAATTAACTCTTCACTCGTATGACTGCTGTAGTACATTGCAGGCGCATGGGAAGCAGGTACTCGGCAAATAATATCTGCAATATGAGAATGGCAGTTAGGGGTGTATCGAGAAAGGATAACGTGAAGCGCAGTTTCTACTCTATTTATTGACAGATAGGGCAATTGAAGAGAGGTGCGCAGCGTTGATAAGTAGGCAATTAACGCTTCTTTTGTGGGAAGTTGATTTGATGAGAGGTATCCAATTAACCAAACTGGTAATGGTATTTTGACCTCATCAAATTCGTTCTCGAAGATTGCGTTATCAAACTTCTTGGACCTTTTGGTAACACCCAAGTGGTGCTTAATGTAAGCTCGACTAATGCCGACACTAAAGACACTGGGCTGATCGATATATCCCGGCATCATTAAAGACTTAACAGGTAGGCCTGTAAGCATTGACAGTAATAACAGACTAGCTGTACCTTTGTCACCCTCTTTAGCGGCTGCTTTGGCATCATGACTTAGTCTACTAAATAAGCCTTGATATCCTGCCAAGGATAGTATTCGTGTATTTGAATTTAGCTCCAGCTCACGCTGGGACATATAGTTTTGTTGCAGTGTGATATCTATTGCTTGTAAAGGAGCTGAGTGATTAATTAGTGGGTCTGGTGGCCTACTATAGCTAATATAAGGTCTATCATAATGGTCAATTATTTCTTCAGTGCTTGCCTTTAATCCACTAGACTCATCTTCTTCAATTTCAGCCTCGAAAAACCTTGTATCTACTTTTGGGAGGTACGCCTCAATATCATTAGGTGTTGTGTCCCAATAATAAGGCTCAGGCTCATTATTTGAAGGTTCATAAACAGGATTGTCCTGGGTTAAGTTAATAGCTTTAATCTTCTTTTTATTAAGGGCACCCTCTTTGTTTTTACGGCTTTTTGACTTTCTGTGCCTGGCTATTAAGAAGAAGACATCTTGATAAGCCAAGTGTATTTTTTGTATTTGCCCAAGCCTAGTGCTTAAAGGAGACCTACTTTTTTCTGATTCAATAAGACTGATAACATCACTGTTTTCAAAAGACTTAATCTCGTCTTCTTTTTGCTCAAGGATGCCCAATAGTATAAGTAAGATACTCTCTGTATCCATGCTTAACTCAGAGATGCCAGGTAGTGAATCCCATATCCAAGCTCTGTTAGCAGACTCATAAAACTGAGCTAACTTAAACTGCATTAGGATGTCTTTTTTAACACTGTATGACTGATAGTAAATCTGTAATACAGAGGTGTGTAGGGCTATAGATATCCAAATTAACTGATTTTTTAGTTGATAATACTGCTTATTAATCACGATATCCTGCATTAGCATAATCAATGTCATTAAACGTGGCTTGCTCGCTAATGCCGATTTGTTGATTTGCATGTCATCATTGGAAACAGGTCTTTTTTGCAATTGCTCTATGATGATCTCAATCAAGCTATGGGTGGATATGCTTGGATTCTTGTAGCTTAAGTGTACGTATAAGGTGATGGTTGATATAGCAGACCAAACGGCCTTAGGATATTTGGGATTAATATCAGTGTAACTGTAGTTAGATAGGTCGATATTAAACTCATATCTCCAAGTCAGCTCTAAAGAGAAAGGATTTATGGCCTTGTTATAATTGCTAAGAAAATATGATAGTTCTGGGTTACATAACCATTTTTTTGGATTAGTTTGTACTTTATCTTGTGTCATAGCTTGAGACTCTTAGTTCTGCGAATATGGTAGGTTCTCTCCGTAATACCTATGAGTGCACAAAATGTTCTGATAGAAAAATTGTTTTTTTTGAGAAGCTTTTGGGTCATATCTTTGGTCAGTATGTTATTAAGCTTCGTATAAATAATGCTTAAGTCTAGGATAGCTTTATATCTGGAGATGATTTCGAGTAACTCAAAAAAAGCTATACCAAAGCTACCTTCCTCTTCAGTTAATGAGCTGACAAGGACATTTTGTTTAAATGTGTCTTGATCAAGGTTGTGACTTTTGATCAGGTAGTAGAGCTCGAAGTTATTGGCTAGTAGCTGTTTTTTCTCGCTTTTAACAATAAGAGTCGGTTTGAAGAAGGCGCGCCTTTGCTCAAGCTTAAGATGCTTGTTTTTCTGCTTATCTAGGACAGGTCTGATATCTACAGTGTAAATTTCAAATAAATTGGCAATGACAGGGGAGATGAGAACCCCTTTCTTTTGTAGCTTGGCTATTGTTGTTATATCCATTATTAAATCTCTAAGTTCAAGGCCATCATTAATAGCTTTGAACTTAGCACTGTATGCTTTGAATTTGAAGTAAATTTACATTTGAAATTTTTTAATACCGATTTGGGTTAGTTTAAATAGGTGAAATTTGAATGAGGTTGTATAGAACGCCTCGGAATCGTCGGACTCTTTAAAAGTATTTGATTAAATCCTAGCCTAGAATATAATTTTCTAGGCTGCAGTCTATAATAAAGATATAGACATTAAAGAGGTGCCTTTTATGAATACGTCTTTAGATTGCACAAATATAGTCGGTCAAGCCTGTGCCATAACCTTTCAAGGTAATGCCAGTAACAACCGTCAGCAGGATGCTTTCTTTTTTATAGATGATTATTACCAAGAAAGACTGGGTGTGACAGCAGTTAAGTCTATCAGCCCGCCTTTTTGCTTGGCTGTCTCTGATGGTGTTGCCAGCTCTAACTACTCTCAGCATTGCTCAAAAGCTGTGGTGAAATCTATAAAATCTTTAATAGATAGCCAGCAGTCATTGAACGCTATTAATATTCATAATGTTATTAGCGAAACCAAACACAGTGCTAAGCGTTATGGCGCAGCTGCCACGTTGGCGATGCTTGAGGCAAAAAGTGAGCAAGGAGGTATTCAAGGCAAGATAACCCATGTTGGCGATAGCCGCGTTTATCGACTTACAAGCGAATCTTCGCAGTGGGAGTGTTTAACCCGAGATCAAAATTTGCTTAATGACTTGATTGATGAGCAAGTACAAGCGGAAGGCAGGCAAGCACAGATGACAGATTATAACCAAGCAGGTATGGCTGGCATGCTATATGGCATTACTGAGTGTTTTAGTTTGTCTACTAAGGATGGGTTTAATGCTGAAGCGCCGCAAAGCGAAGTGACTACGATAGAGATTAATACTGGCGACAGCTTGGTTGTTTGCACTGATGGTATACACGATTTGGTGCCTAGTGATGAGTGGAAATTAATAGACAAGCATACGGATTTGCAGAAATGGCTACTGGCATTAAAGACACAAGTTTATCAATCAGAGGGCAAAGCTTATGACAATGGCACAGCAATTGTGGTGCGTTTTGATTAAATTAAGCAAATTTTAAAGCACAGTTATCCCAGCTATGTAGTGTCATAGGAAAGTTAATACTAAATAACGGTATAGCAGCCTAATAAAGCGAGTAAAAATGTCAGCCCATCCTATTTCAAGCTATAAAAAATCTGAACGTCTGTTTGCGTTATATCAATATTTGCCGCGTAGCAAAGCGCAGGCGACATCACTGACAGAACTGATGGATAAATACGCTAGCGACACTGATAACGTTTCTAATCAACGTAAAAATCTTGAAAACGATTTGTTTAGCTTAAACCAAATATTTACAGATATCTTTTATAGCCAGGCTTTGGTTCGGATACCAGCTTGGGGTCAAAACATTAGCGGGCAAACCGCACGGTTTTATATCGAACCTGATTTTAGTATCGATGCTATTAATGAGCAGACCGTATTTTTTTGGGAGATGCTTAGTAATTATACAGCCAACTATTTACCTATCTCCTTTCAGCAAACCCTTCATCATAAATTAGCGCAGATTCGTAAACGTGAAAAGGTACGATTCCATCAAGGTGCATTGGGGCAGTGGCAAGAGCATCTCATAAATTTACCAAGTGTGGTACAAGCGCCAACTATCGATAACCAAGTATTAGCAGGCATACATCAGGCACTGCTGAATAAAAGCCAGCTATGCATTGTTTATCAAAACAAATCCTGTTGATGAGCATATTGATGATGAGGTTTTATTAAAAGCACATCGAAACTTCGCGGTTAATCGAATCAAAGAAGCGGTTGTGATTGATAAGCCCATGCCAGACTGGGTTAATCGAGATGCCTTCACGCTTACTCATTTGCATAAGCTTGGTAAGCTTGAGCCCACCAATAGCCATGAGATTAAACTGGTCCTTAAGGTTCAAAAATATGCTTGTCAGCATTTATTTGAGCGTCCCTTAGCGGATAATCAGCAAATTGAGAGGATTGATGATAACTGGAATAGAGTGACGGCAACGGTTGCTAACACTCAGCGTTTAGAGGACTGGCTGGTGAGTATGTCGCAATTGGCTGTGGTGGAAGCGCCAAATGAGCTGAGGGCGGCAGTTAGGGAGAGATTGTTGAGTGCTATAGAGCTTTATAAAGATTAAGCGCTTTGGCTGTATTAGATAAATATTAAAAAAGATATTGAGTATAAGGACTAAGCAATGATTAGCGATCAAATTTATGTGAGCAATAGCCAAAAACAGGGCTATGTCAGAGCTAAGCTATATAAACCAGACATCATCGATGATACGCCATGTGCTTTTGCTTGCGTGATTATTGATGAACAATGGAATGAAAACTCTCTTTTAGAACTAAAGGATAAAACAGGGTGTGTGAGTCTGATAAGTATATGGACTGATAGCGATAAGGACGACACAAGTAATAAATGTTTGGAAGTCTTAAATACCGTTGACGGAGTAGTGAAGTGCCAACCAGATGAGGTACAAGAGGTTGTTGAGTTGGTGCAATCTAAACCGTCAAATGGATTATTGGTTCTAGATGCGTTTGATATAAAGTTGTTGTTTGAAACAGAAGGCATTGTTAAGTTTACTCAGGTTCATCCTATAAAAATTGAATCAACTCGAGAAGAGACACTTAAAATAGTTGTAGATAAGATAATAGAGAAGCTATCTCAGCCCGCATATTTTGGCAGTATATTATTGGACTTTAATGCCCAAGATGTTCTCATAGAAGAGCTTGGCTATATCTGCGAGACGATTGAATCGACCTTGTCTGTTGATGATCGTAACCTGTTTTATCAAGCGACTCATGCCAATAAGCCTGACCATATGGGGTTTAGGGTGATTTACGCTTAATTATATGGATAATTTTGATCAATTAAATTATGCTTAACTAGCAGTTAAATTAAAAAAAAGGAGCTAAACAGGCTATTAACGACATATGAATCAAAATCATACGATTGAAATTGGCTTGGTTGTCTATGAGAAAGCGCAAATGGCTGCCATCCTTGGACTGACGGATTTACTGATGGTGGCCAGTAAACTCACCGCTAAATCTCAAGATACAACCGATCTGCCTTTACAAGTCAGTCACTGGGAAATTAGCCGTGCTGAGCAGCGGCCTAAGCGCACTTTTTCGAGCAAGCCTGATAGCGTAGGAAAATTAGCAGCCATCATCATTCCACCCACGTTAGAGGCACCTATTGCAAAGCAAGCCGCCGCTCCTTGGCTTCAATGGTTAAAAGAGCAGCATTCGACAGGGACGATACTGTCATCTGTCTGCGCTGGTGCTTTTTTGTTGGGCGAGACAGGACTACTATCTAAACGTCAGGCAACCACACATTGGGGTTATGTAGAGGATTTTAAGCAGCGTTTCCCCGATGTGTATCTTGATGTGGATCGCATTATTATCGAAGACGGTGATATTGTGACCGCTGGTGGGGCAATGGCTTGGACAGATTTAGGTTTAAGAATGATTGATCGCTTTCTTGGCTCTAAAGTGATGAATGAAACCGCTCGTATGTTATTAATTGATCCCTCAAGGCGTGAGCAATGCTATTACAGCGCGTTCTCTCCAATACTCACTCATGGGGACGCGGCCATACTAAAAGTTCAGCATTGGCTGCAAAAGACCAATGCACAAGATATTGATTTGTCCACATTAGCAGGCTGTGCTGGATTAGAGGAGCGTACTTTTTTGCGTCGTTTTAATAAGGCGACGGGCATGACATCGACAGAATACTGTCAGCGATTACGCATCGGAGCAGCCAAAGACTTTCTACAGTTCTCATCGTCTCCTGTTGAACACATTGCGTGGAAGGTGGGTTATGGTGATGTCAGTGCATTTCGTAAGATATTTAAGCGCCTTGTTGGGTTGACACCAAGTGAGTATCGGCGCAGATTTAATGTCAATAAGGCGTGACCTCTACGATCCATCTTATAGCCATTAAATTTATCTAACTCTCAAGGTATCAATGACGGCTCGTAGCGCAGGCGATACATTGTGATGTGGATAATATAAATGAAAGCCGCTAAAGGTATGACTGAACTCTCGCAATACATGAATGAGTTGGCCACTTTTTAATTCCTCTTTAACCATATCGATGGGCACATAACCAATGCCCAGTCCCCGTTTTGCGGCGTCAATTACAGAATAGTCAGTCGAAAATACCCATTGCCCTTGCGTCTTTAACTTATAGGGCTGACCATCAATCACAAAATCCCAATGATACATGCCACCGTTCATAAATCGATAGCCCAAACAGTTGTGATTATTCAAATCTATTGGGGTCTTAGGAAAGCCAAATTCATGGAAATAGTCCGGTGAACCTACTACAGCAATCTCCTCATCATAGTCGATACTTACCGATATCATGCCATCAGTAACCAAGCTGCCAAAGCGTACACCTGCATCAAATTGTGTGCTGATAATATCAGACAGCGCGGTATCGCTTATCAATTCTAGCTCAATATCAGGATAAAGCTGCTTAAACTTAGCTAATTTAGGCAAAAGAACTTTATCAATAGCGTATTGACTAGCACTGATCCGTACCAATCCCGCAGGCGTTTCTCGCAAATGCTTGAGTTCATCTAATTTTTTATCTAATGCGCCAAAACTTTGCTCGGCGGTCACAAATAATGCTTCACCTGCGTGTGTCAAAGACAAGCTGCGTGTGGTTCTCGTAAATAACTGTAGCCCTAAGCGCTGCTCTAATAATTTGATGGAGCGGCTCAATGCCGATTGTGATATCCCAAGTTTGATAGCAGCTTTGGTAAAACTGCTTTCTTGAGCAACCAATAAGAAAGCATGCAGCTCATTATAATTTTCTTGTTGTCGCATATCTAGAACCTGAGTGAATAAATAAAAGCTAAAAAATAGGTATTATCACGGCAATGGTAGCAGGATAAGATAATCTCATAACCACAAAGAATAGATTATAAAAAGCTTTGCTTGGTTTATAACACTACTATTTTTGCACACACAATATAAGTAATCATCAGTTACGTTATTGTCTGACATTACAAAGGGTGACCAATGACTGCCTCATCAATGATAAAAAAGCTTAGCTTAGGATTACTTGTCAGTGCAACTCTCTTTGGAGCGAATCATATGGCACAGGCAACCACATCCACTCTACCACTTACACAAAAATGGGACAAAACCTTTGCTAAAAGTGACAGCGTCACACATCAAAAAGTAACCTTCAACAACCGTTATGGGCTCACTCTCGCAGCAGATCTTTATATCCCAAAAACATATAAGGGTAAAAAGCTGGCAGCATTGGCTATTAGTGGGCCTTTTGGGGCTGTGAAAGAACAAGCCTCAGGACTATATGCCCAAAAAATGGCAGAGCAGGGCTTTGTCACTATCGCCTTTGACCCTTCATATACAGGTGAAAGCAGCGGTACGCCTAGAAATGTCGCCTCACCAGATATTAATACTGAAGATTTTAGTGCAGCGATAGATTATTTGGGGTTACGTCCTGAGGTCGATAGAGATAGGATAGGCATTATTGGTATTTGCGGCTGGGGCGGCATGGGGCTCAATACGGCTGCGATGGATACCCGTATTAAAGCGGTCGCCACGACCAGTATGTACGATATGAGCCGTGCGATGGGATATGGTGTTGGTAATGGCGCTGATCGCTATGATGCGGGCGATCGTCAAGCCATGCTAAAACACCTTAATCAACAGCGCTGGGTAGATGCAAAGAATGCGCAACCTGCGACGGCCAGTCATGACCTCAATGTAGACGATAATGGCAAAGTGACCACGGCAGATAGAGTTTTGCCCGAAACCTTGGACAGTAACCCGAACCCGGTACAAAAAGAGTTCTTCGATTACTACCGCACGGATCGAGGTTTTCATAAAAATTCGGTGAACTCAAACGGTGCATGGACGGCTACGATGCCCTTGTCATTTATGAATATGCCACTGCTGAGCCATATTGATGAGATATCTCCGCGTCCCATTTTAATGATTGTTGGTGAAAACGCACACTCTCGATATTTTAGCGAAACTGCTTATCAAAAAGCCAAAGAGCCCAAAGAGCTACTTATCCTGCCCAATACTAACCATGTCGATTTGTACGATCGCATGGATAAAATCCCTTTTGATAAATTAACAGAATTTTTTCGCACAAATCTAAAATAAAAACAGAGCAGCTAATGAAGCATAACAACAACCGGCTACGTGATGGCCGGTTGTTCATTTATGTTGAGGGAGACTTCTTTAGCCCGTCATGTCTCTTTAAACACCGACGTTTTAAATATATTAATATCGAGAATAGATATGTTAAACACCAAAAAAAGTGAACTAATTGAAGAGCAGCCTGCTTACTGGAGTGGGGTTTTCGCCATGACACTGTGCGTTTTTACCTTAATTGCTTCAGAGTTTATGCCAGTAAGTTTGTTAACTCCGATTACAGCAGATCTCAATGTCAGTGAAGGCATGGTGGGTCAAGGTATTGCTATTTCTGGCGCTTTTGCTGTGGTTACCAGTTTATCTATTTCTCACTTAGCAAGAAGCATGAATCGTAAAACACTATTATTGCTTTTAACGGCAATGATGGCCGTATCAGGTGTCATTATTGCATTGGCACACAGTTATATGGTTTATATGGTGGGTCGAGCGTTAATTGGTATTGTGATTGGTGGTTTTTGGTCAATGTCAGCAGCGACGGCCATGCGCTTAGTATCAAGCTCGGATGTACCTCGGGCAATGGCGATTTTTAACAGCGGTAATGCACTGGCAATGGTTATTGCAGCGCCTATGGGCAGTTATCTTGGTTCCGTCAT
Organism: Psychrobacter sp. H7-1; assembly: GCF_904846585.1. NCBI lineage: Bacteria > Pseudomonadati > Pseudomonadota > Gammaproteobacteria > Moraxellales > Moraxellaceae > Psychrobacter > Psychrobacter sp. H7-1. The sequence goes on along the minus strand of NZ_CAJHBH010000004.1, from coordinate 149,328 downwards.
TGGTTGGCGCGGTGCGTTTCTGTGTTTGGTTCCTATCGCTATACTGGCGCTTATTTGGCAGTGGATTAGCTTGCCCTCCCTACACGTTACGGTCGATCACTCAGCAAAGCAATCGACTATTTTGGGGCTATTACGCAATCCTATAGTGACCATGGGTATGCTCGCAGTCAGTTTGTTTTTTATGGGGCAATTCTCACTTTATACCTATGTAAGACCTTTTTTAGAAACCATTACCCAGGTTGATACTTCCACCCTGTCCTTGATTTTGCTTGGCATTGGGGCGATGGGTTTTATTGGAACCTGTGTTATTACTATATTTTTAGATCGCCGTTTCTATGCCACGTTAATGATTATTCCCGTTATCATGGCAGCCATTGCCGTGATGCTCACCTTATTTGGGACATCGCTTGTGGCTGTGGCCGTACTATTTGGTATATGGGGGCTTTTAGGCACAGCAGCACCTGTAGGTTGGTGGAGCTGGCTTGCTCGCACGCTTCCAAAAAATGCTGAAGCGGGTGGCGGATTGATGGTGGCTGTCATTCAGCTTGCTATTGCGGTGGGTTCGACACTGGGTGGGGTTTTATTTGATCATAACGGTTACCAAGTCACGTTTATAGCCAGTGCTGTTATTTTAGTAATTTCTGCGCTCTTAACATCACGCTTGGCGACCAATGACGGTCATCTGGTAGAGAAGAGTTAACTTGGAAGGTGTTAACCCTACAGTTCGTCGATGCCTAGATAGCCTACCAGTCTTATTTGAACCATTTTTAAGACAGTATGGAGATGACAACTCAGGCAATATTTGAAAGCGTCAATCTCATGATTGGGGCTTTTTTTATGCCCATTTTATAAGAGATTCCATATTTGAGTAAGGTGTTTTAGGGGGTAGTTACAAGGGGACAGCTACTTAAATAGACGGCTTTGACGGCAAGGCACCATAACTTAGCATAAAAAATGGTGATCATGCTAAAAGCACAATCACCATAAAAAATTATTTTAAGGCCAGCTGAAAGTTTAAACAGCAGACTTCTTATAATTTCTACGATATACACTGCGTATAACTGGCATGAACACCATTAAAATAGCCAATAACCATAATACTACTGTAATAGGACTACTCCAAAGAATACTCAGTTCGCCTTGAGAAATAGATAAAGCACGTCTTAGGTTGGACTCCATTAGCTCTCCTAATACGTAGCCTAAAATAAGTGCTGATAATGGGAAGTTTAATTTACGTAAGAAATAACCGAATATACCAAGTGCTACCATAAAGACCAAATCAAAAGTGGTGCTATGAATAGAATATACGCCAACAAAACTGACAGCAGCAATGCCTGGTATTAATATGTAATTTGGTACATCAAGCAGTTTGGCAAACAAACCAACCAAAGGTATGTTCATAACTAACAAAATGACGTTACAGATGAACAAAGAGGCAATAAGACCCCAAACGATATCTGGCTGCTCAGTAAATAACTGCGGACCTGGCGTAATGTTATATAAGGTTAGAGCGCCCATCATAACGGCTGTCGTACCAGAACCGGGTACACCTAAAGTCAGCATGGGTACAAATGAGCCACAAGCTGAGGCATTATTTGCTGCCTCTGGTGACGCGACACCACGTAGATCACCCTCACCGAAGGTACCGGTATCACCAGCAATTTTGCGTTCACTGGCATAGGTCATGGCACTGGCAATGGTAGCCCCTGCACCTGGCAAAATACCAACCACAAAGCCCATTATACCGCTACGTAGCATAGCGCCTAGTGTAAACGTAAACTCTTTGAAGTTTAATAAGCTACGCTTACCTTGTTCAATGATCTTGTGGCCTGTAGTGGTTTTTTCGAGCAAGATTAATATTTCACTCACACTAAAGAAACCAATAACAATGGTGGTAAATTGAATACCATCAGACAGGTTGACAGAGTCAAAGGTAAAGCGGTAGATACCGGTCACGGCATCGACACCGACAGTTGCTAGACCAAGACCAATTAACGCGGCGATACCCGTTTTAACAGGCTGATCACCCACCAAACCGCTTAGGCAGGTAATCGCGAATACCATTAATACAAAGTATTCAGCGGGACCAAAAGAGATTGCCCACTTAGCTAATAAAGGGGCAAATAGTACCACGCCGATTGTCGCGATAGTGGCGCCAACAAAAGAGCTGACAGCAGATAGCGATAGTGCAATACCTGCTTTACCTTGCTTTGCCAGTGGATAACCATCCAAAGTCGTCATAATGGCACCGGCATCACCAGGTACGTTAATAAGAATGGCAGAAATACGGCCACCGTATTCACAGCCAAGGTAAACGGCTGCAAGTAGAATGAGTGCACTCTCTGGTGGTAAACCAAGCGCAAAGGCGAAAGGCAGTAATATCGCCACGCCGTTGATTGGACCAAGACCGGGCAGCATACCAACAATGGTACCTAAAAAAGCGCCGATCAGTGCAATCAGTAAATTATTTGGGGTAGATGCGATAGCAAAGCCATGCATCAAAAAATCAAAAGTATCCATATTGGCTATCCTATTATCCCTGACAACAATCCGAGTGGTAATTTGACATCTAAAAATATGTCAAATAAGACATATAAGCCAATACTGATTAAAACTGAAAAGACAAGGCTTTTTATAGGATTACCTGCAAACAGTAAGCCTAAGACAAAAGACATTATGATAGTAGAAATAATAAAGCCTAAGCCTTCAAAAATAAGACCATATACCAATAATGCGAGTGCACAAAGTACTAGGTTTTTGATGATCGGCTTAGTAAGTCCCATCTCAATAGGCTTAGTAAAACGTGCTGGGCGAAAAGCGACTACTAAAGCGCCAAATGCCAGCAATGAAAAGATTAAAATAGGGTAAGGACGAGGACCAATCGGATCATAAGCAATAGGGGCTACATAACCAATCGCTAGGTATATTAAGAATAAACTAACCAGGGCCATTATCCCAGAAAACAGACGTTCCATTGTCATAAGGAGACTCCTTGAATTTTGGGGAAAAAAGGCTGACATATTCATATTTTGTCAGCCTTTTAAAAGTACGATAAAGCTTTAGTAGTCAATCAATTAAATCAGTGAGGCTTAATGTTGCTATTTTGCTTCAGCTTCAACAAGACCATACTCAGCAGACAGTTCACGCAGCTCATCAGTACGCTTATAAACGTAGGCTTGTAGTTCTTCGCCTGTCATAGAGAAGGGTAATAATTCCTGCTGCTCACGTATTTCAGCGAATTTTGGATCAACAAGCATCTTATCAAAAGCATCTTTCCACCAGTTGTAAGCACTAGGACTAACGTCTGGACCCATATAGTAACCACGAATGACCGGCCAAGTAACATCGTAGCCTTGCTCTTTGGCAGTAGGAATATCAGCCATGGTGCCACCTAGTCGTTCATCTGAAAATACTGCTAAGACACGTAATTTACCAGCAGAAGCTTGTGGCATGATTTCAGCAATACCCGCACTAACAGCTGTAATATGGTTGCCCATTACCGCTGTAATCGCTTCACCACCACCCTCCATCGCGACATAAGTCATGTCACTAGGATTGACGCCAACTGCTTTGGCTAAGATGGCAGTTTGCATCCAGTCTTGACCACCGACACTACCACCAGCGCCAAAGCTAATAGCTTTTGGATTTTTTTTGAGCTCAGCAACTAAGCCAGCCAAATCTTTAATAGGAGAATTTGCGTTGACCGCAATAGCGCCATAATCAGTACCAACACCAGCTAGCCATTTCACGTCTTTTTCAGTGAATTTACCAAACTTACCTTGCGATAAATTAAGAATAGAGCCCGTAGAGAAGGCAATGATAGCATCGCCATTGTCACGATCATTGGCAACGATTTTGTTATAAGCAACAGCGCCGACACCGCCTGGCATGTAGGTGACGCGCATAGGATCTTTTAAGATGCCAGTATCTCTTAAGCCAGCTTGTGCAAGCTTACAAGTTAAGTCAAAACCGCCGCCTGGTTTGGCAGGCGCAATACATTCTGGACGTGAAGGTGCGGTTAGCTCACTTGAGCCTTCTGCGGCAGTCGCATCTGTACTGGCAGTTTCGTTTGGCTTGTTACAAGCGGTCAAAGATAAGAGAGACAGGCCAAGAGCCAGATAGGATAATTTTTTCACACGACACTCCTTGTGTGTATTTTTACGGTAAAAATTCAGAAGAATTCTAATCAAAATAAATAAAGGTATGACAGGTAAAGCTGAACCTTATTAACGAGGTTACTAAACTTCATCAAAATATGTTTTTTTGTCACTGCACAAAAGTAACAGAATATTTTGTAAATGACAAGAAACATATGTATGTATATATGAATTTTATAGTAATATATTGACTCAAAGATTAATTATTGGCCTTCTTTATCAGTCTAAAAAACAAAAAAAATCAACTTAATCCTTATTGTTGATGGAATTTTTTTATAATTAAAACAAATAGATATAAGGGTGTTTGGTGGTGCAGATTATAAAAATGTAGTGATAATCATAGTGATGTTAGGGGCACTATGATGTTAAGACAATGGCTCAAGCACTTATGCATTCAGTGAGAAGAATAGATATAGTAGTGGGACGTAAACTAGGGTAAGCATGTATGAGAGACACTAAAAAACCAGGGTGATTTTTACTTATGACAGGGTACTTTTTACTTATGAGTCGTTAAAAAATGAACTGGATAACTAAAATTGCGAGTATTCCAATAATAATATCTAAGGGCACAGCTTTGAATAATAGCGTATTAAAGAGCTTGTCTTTATCTATAACGACTTGAGAGGCGCCTAACATCAGACTACCTCCTGATGAGAAAGGGGAGAGTGATGAGCTTTGCGCTCCAACAACGATACATGTAAATAGTAATAAAGGGCTTAGTCCTGAGGCAACGGCTAAGGGCAGAACCATAGGAAATAAGGTAGGGGCGACTACCCCGAGTGTACTGGCAAATATCGACATAATAGCGCTAATAACAAAAACTAAAATCGGTATCATCCAGATAGGTACATTCGTACTTAGCCACTCTGTTAGCTCGTAGATGACGCCTACTTCTACTCCGAGACTAATTAACATACCGACGCCACAAATCATAATGAGAGTATTCCAGGGTATTAAAGCAATGACTGCTTTTTCATCGCCTAGTTTCAAAAATAAGCTCACTAAAGCAAAAACAATGGCGATAAAACCAATGTCAATCCGAGCGTTCAAAAATTGAATCACTGACACCTGTGGCATGAGTAGATTTAAAATAGGCACGATAAGTACAATAGCCATCATAATGAAAATTAGGATAAGAGATTGTTTTTGCTTGCTATCAAAGGGCTCAGGGACGGTGGTTTGAATCAATATTTTGCTATTTTTGGCATTAATCAAGCTATAACTACCCAATACGATAACAGGCATTATAAAAGTAGCAGAGAATATTCCTAAAACATAAGTAAAGGTATTGTCATTTGCGACACCTGCGCCGTGCATGAGCTCTCTAAAAATAACGCCGCTTTGTGAAGTTATAAAGTTAGCGCCAGCTAAGGCACCATAGTTAATTGATAAAGTAGCAATGACAAGATTTAAGTTGGTGCGTTTAGACAACAGCAAGATCATCGGTGCCATTGTCGCTAAAACCGTATAATAACCAGCACCTAAGCCTGCGACAATTGTGGCAACAAAGAAAATAACTAACGGTAAGAATGTAGGAAAGTGACGGCACTTATAGATCAAATAATTGCATAACTTTTCTAAAGCACCATTAGCTAAAGGAAAGTTGTAGAAAAGAGTCACAGCAAAAATAACAAAGAAAATTTTGAGAGGCCACAGTTCAATAATTTCATGAGCCTTTAATCCCATACCAAAACAGCCGATAAGATATGAAAAAGCTATCGCAAATAGGCCAATATTAATTTTGGTGGTATAGCCCAAAATGATACATACCATGATGGCGGCTACAATATAAAGAGTCACGGCTATTCCTTGACTTTAACTGTATGAATTCTATAAAAACCATAGCAGTGTTTATAGCGTAAAGAGTATTAGGGCAATATCGACAAAAATATTTCTAGACTAGAAAATCGTATGAGCCTTAAAACACAACTAAATGAGTAGAATGATAGCAAAAAAGATGAGGTTAATTAGATAAAATTGACCACCGCTACTTAGATGAATATTAATATTAAAGGGATTTGGTATGTTCTCGCTTTTACAGTAATAAAAACGCTTGACGAGATTGAGACAGTTTATAAAAACGTATCTATTTTGGTGAAAAAAAATGTTAAATAATTTTAAAGATTTTAAAATCCCACGCTATGAGCAAGTGCGTTGGCACATACAGACATTATTGACTGAGAGCAAATGGGATGAGAATACGCCTTTACCTACAGAGCAGGAGTTTGCAGATAAGTATAAAGTATCGGTAGGAACTGTCCGTAAAGCTGTTGAAAAACTAGTAGAAGAGGGGATTTTAATAAAGCAGCAAGGCAAAGGCACTTTTTTAAAGCGTCCAGACTTTGAAAGCTCATTATTAAGGTTTTTTAAGTTCCGTGATAAAGACGCTGGCTATGGCACACCGACAGGTGTAATCAAAAAAATCATGGTAATAGACGGTATTGCTGATATTAATAAAAAACTTAATATAGGTAAAAACAAAGCTTTAATTTATATAGAACGAATGCGTATGGTTGAAGATAAAGTCTTGTTGAGTGAGAAGATTTGGTTACCTAAGAGTCGTTACGAAGCCTTTGCAACTTTAGATCCTGAAGATTTTGAGAATCTTCTCTATCCGTTTTACTATAAAAAGTGCGGCCAGTTTGTGTCATCTGCGGTAGAGACATTATTTTTTATAACTGACTATAAAGACCCTTATTTGGGCAATTCTGAGCAAGAAAGCTTGGTTAAGGTATGTCGTGTCGCTAAAAATTTAGAAGGTGAGCCTATCGAATATAGAGAGTCCTATGGGCTAGCTGAGAAGTTCAGTTATGAAATTAATATTATTTGATGGTGACTAAGCATGATTGTTTAAGCTAAGGGATATAAGATAAAAGGCAGTAACGTTAATAGGTTAGCGACTGCCAATCACTCAGCGAACATTTATATCTATTGTACTTTCAGGGTTTTGTATCGAACTGGGCGTCTATATAAAAGTAATGGTTTATGAGAACAACACATTGACGTTTCTTATTATCATTACTATGCCGCTGATGACCATTAGAATCAGCAACATTATTCTAAACTGACTAATACTCATGCCCGCCAAAAATCGTTTACCAATGATATTGCCAATAACGGCACCTAGCCCTAACACCAGACCATATACCCAAAGCTTGGCAGTGATTACGCCAAAAAAACTGTAGCTTCCTATTTGTACAATACCGACAAAAAAAGAGTTAGCGGTTTTAGTGGCAATAAGATTTTCTTTTTCTAGTCCGGCATTCATATAAAAAGGATTGAGGATAGGACCGAGACCACCTACCAACGTACTCATAAACGCGACAATAAAGCCCAAAGGGATAAAACCTACTTTTGGCATATCAAATGTTTTACTTACCTTGCCAAATTTATATTGAAAAATAGTAGAGACTAAAAAAACGCCAACCAATAACTGAATCCAGTTTGCATCTAACCGGCTAAAAACCAATGCTGCTAGCCACGCGCCTATGATGGCGCTTGGTACATAGTATTTGGTTAATGACCAATCAATAGCACTCCAGAATAAATAAAGCCGTGAGGCATTACTAATAAGGGTAGCCAGATTAATGACAGGTGGTGCAATTGCTGTCCCTATCATCGACGAGGTGACTGGTATCAACAACATGGCACCGCCACCACCTGATACCGTAGAGATGATAAAAGCAATGATGCCAGCGACAAATAGGCCTACTAAATGCCAATGTGGGATGGTCTGCAATAGATCTAAAAAAATGCACACTATGAAATCCTATTCTAGGAGTGACACCAAATAATGATTTTTCACATAATCAATGCACAAATCCTGTCAGCACGCCACGCTTAACACAACATCATAGAACATTAAGCCACCTGTCTGCATTCAGACATACGAAGTTTGGGCGATTAGACCATCTGTCTTAAGAAGCTGTTTATTGCTAGTGCGGTGCATCAGGTTGGTTCATAGGCTCAGCATCAATAAATGCTTTGATCGTACGACAGCGTTCATCAATGCGCATAATGTTGGGGAAAGGGGTTAAATCAACTTTGAAGCGACGCGCCGAATAGATTTGTGGAATCAAATAGCAATCGGCAAAAGTTGGGCGGTTGCCATAACAAAAATCTTCTCGAGCACTGTCTTTGGCCAATAACGTCTCAAGTGCAGTAAAACCATCAGAAATCCAGCGTTGACACCACAATAGAACCTGTTCTTCATCGACCGATAACTCGTTGCGTAAATACTGCAAGATGCGGCGGTTATTAATAGGGTGAATATCGCAGCCAACCATGGCGCTTAGTGCGCGCACTTTCATGCGGCCAGCAGCATCTTTAGGCAATAAAAGTGTTTCTGGATAGGTCTCCTCTAACCACTCTAAAATAGCCGGGCTTTGGAACAGCATTAGATCATCTGTTTGTAGCGCAGGTACCAAACCTTGCGGATTAATCACTTTGAAGGCCGATTCTAGCTGCTCATCTTGGGCTAAGTTAACAGAGATGTTATCATAATCTAGGCCTTTAAGGTTCATGGCAATACGCGTACGATGTGACGTACCGCTACGAAAGTAACCATATAAAGTCATCATAATTGTTCTCCTAAGTTTCTTTCTTTCAAGTGTTTAAGATAAATGACGGTTAATAATTAACGGTGACTGTTTAATCTCTTTAACCGTGTTAATAATTAATCATTGTGTATATAATTACATAATAAGTAATATGACCATGTTTTAATGAATAATTACCGTTATTAAGGTATTTACTGCACTTGACCAAGCACTATTTAACTGAGGGTATAATGTCAGCAAAAGAATCAACACCTAAAAATCAAAATGGCGTACAGTCGCTTGAGATCGGACTCTCAATTTTAGATATACTCATTGATCATCACGAACCTATGATGCTCAAAGACATTGCTCAATCAATGGGAATGCATCCTGCAAAAATGCATCGCTACTTGGTCAGTCTCATTCGTAAAGACTATGCACGAAAACTAAGTGATGGACGCTACGGACTTGGCAATCGAGGTAACACGCTAGGCCCCATCAGTCTGGATCAAGGCAGTCTTTTGCAGCGTATCATGGATGCCGCAACCGAAATCAAAGACACGGTTCATTGCGGTGTACAAGTTGCCAAATGGTTTAACGAGGGGCCAATTGTTATTCACTCATTCGAACCTGACAGACCCATCAGTATCATTACTCGCATAGGGTCGCGTATGCCATTGACGTCTTCTGCCACAGGTAGGCTATTTGCCAGCTATCAGCCTGATACCCTCATTAAGCCATTGGTGCGCTCAGAGTGGCAAGATGATGGGCATAATCCTCTCTTTAATAAGCCTACTGATTTGAATGCTAAATGGCAAGATTTTACTCAGCTACAAACCGATATTCGTTCGCAAGGTTATGCAACGGTGACAGGTGATATGCTCATGGGTATTAACGCAATCAGCATTCCGGTTATCCCTTCAGCGCCTAAAGCCGATGAAACTGAGCGTTCACTTATTGAACAGACACCGCTGGAATATGCAATCACCATTATTGGTACGCCTGAGCAATTGCCGCTAGGTAACGGTGACATCATAGATGCCGTACGTTCAATCGCTAAGCGTTATCAGATTAGCCAGTTTTAATTTAATCTAAGCTTTTGTTTGATGAGTGGCAAGTCCGAGCTCACCTGTGCGTAGTACATTTTTAGTCCTGCGCAAAGGTAGCTTAAGCCCAGCTCTCCATCAGGCGTCTTTATAAAACGGTGCTTGGGACAATCTCCCCAGCACAGTGATAAAAAATCACATGTCTTGCAATAATTAGGCAGGGTGGTTTGCTTTAAATAACCAAACTGAGTTTGCTTTTTGCTAAACGCCAAGTCTCCTTGATGAGTGTGGTGAATATTGCCTAATTTATATTCTGGGTAAACAAAGTGATCACAGCAATACAAATCCCCATTGTGCTCTAAAGCCAAAGCTTTACCGCAAATGGGCGCGGTGGTGCATTTTTGCGCGCCTTTTTTTAGAGCCTGTGAAATTGTATTTTCAAAATGGTCGACAAACACGCGACCGAAATCTAAAGCAATCCATTCTTGCCACACAGTGGTCAAAAACGCCCCCCAGCCTTGGGGTGTGATTGACCAGTCAGTGACCACGTCATCCGTTATTTCTAATTCAGATCTGTCTGTTAGCTCATCGATTTGCTTGAGTGAATTTGGTTTCCAGTGCAAGGTTGCAACGGTTTTATAGTCCAGCGGCTCAACCCCAGCCAAGAACTGAATCATGCGCGGTTTGACCTCGTCACGCAAAAATCGATAAACAGCCAAAGGCTCTTTTGCGTTTTCATTATTAACCACACACAGCGCATTAAAAGGGATGCCGTACTCTTTTAGGCGACTAATGGCTGCCATCACAAGGTCATGGGTGGGCTTGTCGTTATTGGTACGGCGGTAGCGGTCATGCAAATGTTTGGGGCCGTCAATCGAGATGCCTACCAAAAAATTATTGGCCGCCAAAAACTGACACCATTTTTCATCGAGTAATAAGCCATTGGTTTGGATGTCGTTATGAATGACCATATCATCAGGACAATATTGTTTTTGCAGCTCAACCACTCGAGTAAAAAAATCTAACCCCATTAAGGTTGGCTCGCCCCCTTGCCAGGTGAAGACCACTTCTTTAGCGCCAAATTGTGCCTCGATATATTGCCTAATGTGCTGCTCTAGGGTTTCTTCTGGCATGCGTGGATGCTTAGGTTGATTCAGCAAATCTTGTTTGTGCAGATAAAAGCAGTAATCGCAATTAATATTGCAAGCAGACCCGCTCGGTTTTAACATGGTATGAAAGCGATAAGCCGTATGCTGCGTATTCTTTAAATTGAGTTTGGGATGTGTTGCTAGGTTATTGGGGTTATGGTGATTGACAGGTACGGTAGGGATGCGTTTCATAAGTATAGACTCTATAAGTTTAAAGCGTATGTTGCTCAATTGATGCTGAGCTCAGCTTGAGTCAAAAGCGGCAGCCTTAACCGGGTATATCGCACCCAAACGTTTTGGGGTTGGTTAAAGCTGCTTACGTTTTGTTCAGATTAAGCAATGACTATCAATGCCTGAATCCTTTTTATTTGCTACTTGGCGACACTTCCACTATCCCCACTTTTTTAGCATAATCGTTGTAACTGTTGATCATACTGTCTAAGATTCCAGGGTGCTTATCAGCAATATTGGTTGTTTCACCTGGATCCTGACTGAGGTTGTATAGTTGCCATTTTTGAGTGGGTATGACGTTCTCTTCTAACCCTGCAAAGCGATGCGTATGGGCAATCGCTTTAAATTCGCCCAAACGAACCATTTTGGCACCATTCATTTCAAGGGTTTTAGGCTCATAAGGACCTTGTGCCCCCAGTGTCGGCTGTGAGATGGCCTGCATTAAGCTCTCACCATCTAAGGCAGCTTTACCTTTTGGTGTGGTTTTTTCTACGCCAGCAATATCGAGAATGGTGGGTGCTAAATCCATAAGGTTGCTATACTTATTTGATACTTTTTTCTTAGGAACGCTAGGTCCAGAAACAATCAAAGGAGAGCGGACGCCACCTTCAGAGGTATATCCTTTAAATAGCGCAAATGGCATGTTAGACGCTTGAGCCCAGCCAGTACCCATTGATACATAGCTGTCGTAATTGCCCATATTCTCTAGAGAGTTATTGTGCGCATTATTGACCCAGTCTTTCCATCTACCAGCAGTTTCACGATATTTGCCCGCAGCGCCATTGTCTGAGAAAAAGAAGATGTAGGTGTTATCAAGCTCACCTTTAGCACGAAGGTTGTCAACAATTCTGCCAATATTACTGTCCATGTTATCGACCATGGCAGCATATATTTGCATACGCTTGATCTCTTTTTGTCTGTCCAATTCGCTAAAGCTATCCCATTCTGGATACCCAACCATAGTAGGTTGTTTGGCTGTTTGTGGAATAAGGTTTAATTTTTTTGCATTCTCAAATCGTTGGGTCGCTAAAGCACGTGGGCCATCTTGATAATAACCACTGTATTTTTCTATATCTTCACGTGGTGCTTGCAAAGGCGAGTGCGGTGCTGTGAATTGCAAATAGGCAAAGAAAGGTTTGTCCTTTGGACGCTTATCTAGAGAGGTTATTAAATAATCGGCAAAATTTTTCGATGAGTAATAGTTGTCAGGTAGCTCTGTAAGCTTACCATTTAAGCGATAGGGCTGATCGCCATCGGGTCCCTCTGGATAGTTATCGCGCTTGAAATGATTTCCTTCCCCTTTTAGATACACAAAAGATTCATCAAACCCCCATTTATTGGGGGCATCTTTTTCTTCTGTGCCTAAATGCCATTTACCAGACATCACGGTAAAATAACCTGCTTGCTGCAAACGCTGAGCAATCGTTATAGCGTTGTCATTTAAGTGGCCTACATAATCAGGACTAGCTTTCTGCTCTGGTGTACTCAGTTCAATTAGATTACCCAAACCCACTTCATGTGGATCTGATCCTGTTAAGAATGCAGCTCTAGAAGGTGCAGAGTAGGGCGTTACCGTAAAGTCGGTAAAGCTTACCCCATTTTCTGCTAGCAGCTGTAGGTTTGGCGTCTGAATTTCACCGCCATAAGGCGAGATATCTGAGAAGCCAAGATCATCAGCCATAATGACCAATACGTTAGGGGCTTTTTGATTATTAGCATTATCAGCAGGCATCGTTGCCGCATGTCCTAATGACATGCCGGTTAGCATCATGCCTGATACTGTGGCTAATTTATGATTAAAAGTAGTCGACATTGCGTATATCCTTATACTCTTGTAAATAAATTTAATAATATAGAAAAAACCGTTATAGGCAGATAGCTAAGCCTTGATAAAAGAAGGTTTTTCCTGGCTTTTAACTGATGTTGTTAATCTCTAACTCATCAGTACTAACGATATTGCAGCAGGTGCAATTAAGAAGGCTAATCGGATTAGGTCAGATACAATAAATTATCCAAACTTAATAAACCTTGTGTGTCTAATACCGATAAATTTAGTGCACACTCTTTAATGGCAATACCTGTACGGCAAGCACCATCTTCGGTATGACTAAAAATAGCATACGCAAGGTCGTGGATAGAAAAGTCAGAATAAGCAGCGGTACGGATGAAAGAGGGGAGGGAATGGTCAATCATTGACATGATATGCTCCTTGCAAATATAGCTCCCTTTACGCTATAGATAACTTCTTACGTATAGTGGAATTTATATTATCTTATATTACATTGCAAGTATTTTTGCCAGATAAACTATCACAAATAGCGCATTCTAATTTGGCCACTCGTTGCAGGCAGGCGTGGTCAAGTCGTCGGCTTAATGGATGATATTTCAACCTGTGCTGCGCTATTAGATCGCATTGTCGCTGATTGTAAGCAGCGATTGTTTATTGCCTCAAGCTAGATGGCATAGGCCATCCTAAGGGCTGCGTTGTGTATGTTACGGGGCTTAGTGTTTTTGGCTGAAGATAAATGGTAGTTAGCTGTCATTATCTTGGTGAAACAAGGCATAACACACCTGTCTTAGCCACTGATTATCAGGATTTGCATGCATCCGTTCGTGCCAGTGCTGCTTTACCTGATATTTGGGAATGTCTAAGGGGAGGGGCAAAGTGTGGAGACGGTTTTCTTGTAACAGTAATTTGGCCAATTTATCAGGCAACGTGGCGACCAAATCAGTCTGTTGAATAATTAACCCCACGCCTAGATACGTGGGTAAGGTGATGGCGATATGACGTTTTATATGTCGCCGTCGTAAATGGTCTTCAAGAAGATAGTGACCTGTACCACTGGATATCACATCCGCATGCTGCTCTTGTTGATAGGCTTCAAGTGTTAACGTATTTTGTGTGAGTCGTGGATGGTCTTGACGGACCACTACCGAATAATGCTGCTCAAAAAAGGTTTGTTGAAAAAAGCCTGCTTCAAGATGTGGAATATAACCAATTGCCAAATCAATTTCGCCACTACTCATCCGTGAAGGGGTATCGCTATTAATGGCAGAGATATCAAGCTTGGTATGAGGCGCATGCTGTTTTAGATATTTTATCAATTTAGGCACAATAATCATGTGACTGATATCAGTCATACTGATATGAAATCTTCGTGATGAATTTTTTGGTTCAAAGTGATGTGTATAGTCATTAACTGCGCGAATATGCTGCAGCGCATTATTAACTAAAGGAAATAAATTTTGTGCCGTTTGGGTAGGCTGCATTTGATTACCCACTCTCACAAATAATGGATCATCAAAATGCTGGCGTAATTTATTTAAGCCCAGACTTGCAGCGGGCTGCCCTATATCCAGCTTTTGTGCAGCTTTGGAGATGGTATTCTGCTGATAGATGGCTTGGAACAGTAATAACAGCCTGACATCAATATCAAACATATGGTCTTTCCTAGTTGTCTATTTCACTTTAAATAAGCTTGTTTTAGAAGTGGCGTGTTTTAGAAGTGCCGTGGCTGTTTTAACCGCCAAGCGGATGCTTGATAAGATGTATTGTAGCAAGGTTATTAATATTTTTAATAGAGTGAATTATTTTGATTGCATAGATGAAACAGATAGTGGGTGATACAGTATAAAAATAGTCAATCACTATTTTTATGGAGTCTCCCTCATGGAAGAGTTAGCCACCTTGGCAGATTTGCCAGCCGATTATGTCACAGACATTAACAGTAAAAATTTGGTTCCACTTTGGCCAAGCCTACGTGATGTTCTTCCTCCTCTGAGTCCTAAACCTCGTACCAAGCCCACGCTTTGGGCGTATAAAGATATTCGTGGACCACTTTTAAAGTCTGGTGAGTTAACACCGGTTGAAAAAGCGGAGCGTCGAGTATTGGTACTGGCTAACCCTGGGCTTGGACTTGACAATATGTCAGCAAGTCCGGTGATTTATCTGGGCATGCAGTTACTACTGCCAGGTGAATGGGCGCCTTCTCATCGTCACACCCCCAATGCCGTACGCTTAATTGTTGAAGGGGATGGGGCGTACACCACCATTGATGGGATAAAATGCCCCATGGAACATGGTGACTTGATTTTAACCCCCTCTGGTACTTGGCATGAACATGGTCACGATGGCGATGAGCCTGTCATTTGGTTAGATATTTTAGATTTGCCGCTGGTTTATTATAGCGAAGCTACCTATGTAGAGCCTATCGGTCGCCAACAAGTCGAGTCCACCTCCATCAACTCTCCCTATGTCAATGGGATCGTACCTGTCAAAAACTTTGTCCGTAATGATGCGGCATATCCCATCTTACGTTATCGCTGGCGTGATGTTAAACATGCGCTGCACACGATAGCTGAGAATGAGCCAGACGCTGAAATCGTACAAGTAGCGTATACCAACCCTGAAAATGGTCAACCTGCTGAGCAGATTATCGGCTTTAGCTGTATCATGCTACGCCCCAATGAAACGGTTAAGCTTGTCAAGCGCTCGTGTGCCATGGCGTTTCATGTCATCGATGGTGATATGAAAATGACCATCAATAATGCAAATGACGTACAAGACTTTACCATGACACGCTCTGACACCAGTGTAGCCCCTTGTTTTGCCGAGGTCGACTTAACGAACTTAAGCGACAAGCCTTGCTACGTCTTTGTGGCAGATGAAGCCCCATTCCAGCAAAAAATTGGGGTGTATTCAGAGCGTGAACGGGGTTAGTCGTCGTTTGACCAACACATATTGACCAACACATTAAAAATAAAACGCTGATATCAAAAGCTCACGTTTGTTAACTAGGGGGCTATTTTACGCCCTATTATAAAGGGTGAATAGATGAATGTCGTTTTATTGAATTTTTTCAAATCAATGAAGGTCGTACCGGTAAATTAAGGAATAGCCATGAAGCTCTACAATTTTTTTAGAAGTGGTACATCGCACCGTACTCGTATTGTATTGAACTTAAAAGGGCTGGATTATGATTATGTGGCGGTAAGTCTTGCTAAAGAAGAGCACTTACAACCTGCATTTAAAGCATTAAATCCTCAAGGGCTTGTGCCAGTTCTCCAAACAGACGATACGTTATTATTTCAAAGCCCTGCCATCATTGAATGGCTTGAAGAGCAGTATCCTGATCCTGCATTACTACCCAAAGATCCTTTTGAGCGTGCTCACGTACGTGCGTTAGCAGCAATGGTAGGCTGCGATATCCATCCCATCAACAACCGTCGTATTTTGCAATACCTTCGCAATGAATTGCACCAAGATGAAGAAGCGGTATTAACGTGGTGTAAGCAGTGGATTAACGATGGTTTTACTGCCCTAGAGCAAATACTTAGCGAAGATAAGAACCGTCAAGGTTTTTGTTTTGGTGACACACCGACCATCGCTGATGCCTATTTAATTCCACAAATTGAATCTGCAAAACGCTTTGAGGTGGATTTGACCCCATACCCCTTAATTCGTGAAGTAGAAGCCAATTGTATGCAGTTACCAGCGTTTATTGATGCTGCCCCGTTTAAGCAACCTGATGCCCCTGCTAAGGTATAAAGCATCACTAATTAAATGATTAAAAATAAGGAGTTACCATGAGCCAAGTTGTCGCCCCTATGAATGCCGTTGAGTTACCCATTCATGGCAGTCAAGATACCTTTCCTGTTCGCCGTATTTATTGTGTAGGACGCAATTATGCCGCCCACGCCAAAGAGATGGGCTTTGACCCTAACCGCGAACCACCATTTTTCTTTTGTAAGCCTAATGATGCTGAATCAATTCTGCCAATAAAAGCAGGTGAAAATTATCAGCTACCTTATCCGGATCAGACCCAAAACTACCATTATGAAGTTGAACTGGTAGTGGCTATCGGAAAACAAGGTAAAAATATTAGTGTTGAGAGTGCTAAAGACCATATCTATGGCTACGCAGTTGGCCTTGACATGACACGTCGTGATTTACAGATGAAAATGCGTGAAATGGGCCGTCCTTGGGAAATCGGTAAGGCATTTGATTACTCTGCGCCAATTGGTGAGATTTATCCGCTAAGTGATGTTGGTGAAATCAACCAAGCTGATATTAAATTGACCGTTAATGGTGAGACTAAACAGCACAGCGATGTCAACCACTTGATCTGGGATGTGTCTGAGACTATTGCTGAGCTGTCTAAACTTTTTGAGTTACGAGCTGGCGATTTAATTTTTACTGGTACACCTGAAGGGGTGGGGGCAGTGGTCAAAGGCGATACCATGGTTGCTGAGGTTGAAGGACTGGGCAAAATTGAAGTCACTGTGGTATAGACGAACCATTTTTTATTCCATAAGCCATTCCCTTGTTCAACGATGATCATGTGATTCATTTAAATCACTGTGAGAAAAGTGATGGATAAACATAGATAGTGAGGTTTGATTTTTAAACATTTAAAAAGGTGATTAAGATTTCTAACTCACTATCTATAGGTTTATTGATGTTGCTCGTTGATAGTAGATGAGTGCTTTGAAAAGTATTTTAAAGTAGGTGTTAAACAAGGATGTTACATGAAATCAATCGTATTAAAGGATTTTATTGATAGTCGAGCGCTTGGCAATCGTCAAAAGTCTATTATAGCCCTATGTATGGCTCTAATGATTTTGGACGGTTATGATATACAAGCGATGGCTTATGCCGCCCCTCTAATTATTAGTGATTGGCAAATTGACAAAACCATGCTGGGTGCGGTGTTCAGCTCAAGCTTGGTTGGTTTGTTCTTTGGTTCATTATTGATTAGTAATTTGTCAGATCGCTTTGGGCGTCGTATCATTTTGCTAATCTCAACCTTACTGTTTTCGATATTTATGTTAGTCACGCCAATGGCTCATAACCTAGAGCAATTGGCGATTTTGCGTTTTGTGACGGGTATTTTTTTGGGCGGTATTATGCCCAATGCTATGGCATATTGTGCTGAGATTGTGCCAAGCAAATACCGTGTGTTTACAATGATTATGATCTCATCAGGCTTTACCATTGGCGCAATGCTAGGTGGTTTTGTGGCAACGTGGTTAAAGGCTTATGGGTGGCAAGCAATCTTTTATTTTGGTGGTATCGTCCCCTTAATTTTGTTTGTGATCATGTTTATGGCCTTGCCCGAGTCGTTACAATTCTTGGCCTCAAAGCCCAATAATGAGAGCAAGATAAAGTCAATATTACAGCGCTTTTATCCCAGTGCTACTATATCTAATGACACCACTATCATATTACCTAAGAATGAAACGGTTAAAGCCTCACCAATAGAATTATTTAAAGAAAATCGCAGCTTTTTTACCATCACTATCTGGATTGCCAGTATGATGAACTTGATGAGCTTGTACTTTTTATCAAGTTGGCTACCGACACTGGGTATGGAGGCAGGACTTACCACCACTCAAGCGTTAATGATAGGCTCAACGTTACAATTTGGCGGTACAGTGGGTAGTTTATTGATGGGGACACGCATCAATAAGCTGGGCTTTTATAAAGTATTAATTCCCATCTTTATAGTGGCTGCTCTTAGTGTTGCAATGATTGGCTTTAGTGCAGGCAGTATTGTAGTGCTATTTATTGTGGTGTTTATTGCAGGGTTCACGGTTGTCGGTGGACAACCTACACTTAATGCGTTGTCTGCTGAACGCTATCCTACCTTGCTACGTACAACAGGTGTTGGCTGGAGCTTGGGAATTGGTAGAATTGGATCGATGATAGGCCCGGTTATTGGCGGCTTGCTCTCAAAATCTTTAACATTAAGTACACTGTTTTTATTTGCAGCAGTGCCTTCAATTGTGGTAGTTATAATGATGATAATGCAAGCAAGACACCCTGGTAGTAAGTCTGAGCTTTAGTAACTTAATTTCAGATACGATCTCAGTTACGTTTAAATAAAAAGCTAAGACCATAGGGTATTAACGAACAATAATCTAACAAGGAATTGCCAACATGACATCAACTAATAAAACAATACAACATGCGCGTCACTGGATAAATGGCGAATGGGTAGATAGCGGTATTAAGAAAGAAAGCATCAACCCAAGTACCGGGGAGGTGATTGGCAGCTATGTTGAAGGTGGCGAAACTGAAGCAGAGATGGCAATTAAAGCTGCTCATGACACATTTACTAACACTGATTGGCGCACCAATCGTGAATTAAGATTTAACGTACTACAAGAAATGGTACAAGCATTTGATGCCCGGCAAGATGAGCTTGCCACAATCCTTGCCACTGAAAATGGTAAGATTTTGGGCGAGGCCAATTTTGAGATCAGTCTGGTTAAACCCAACCTAAACTTTGCTGCATCAACTATTTATACTACTTATGGCCGCGCCGCCGAATGGTCAGCAGGCAAGTTCTCAGTCGTTTTAAAAGAGCCTGTGGGCGTAGCTGGCATTAGCGTACCTTGGAACTCTCCAGTAGCCCTGTTGATTCGCTCATTGGCACCTGCATTAGCAGCAGGCTGTACCACCGTGCTTAAAATGCCGGGTCAAACAGCATTAACCAATGCCACAATAGCTGACATCTTAGCAAGCATTAAGTCCTTGCCAAAAGGTGTGATTAATATGGTCACTGGCGAGAGAGAACTGCTAGAAACCATCGTTACTCACCCTCATGTGCCAACCATTAGCTTTACTGGCAGTACCAATACGGGTCGTGCATTACAAGAAGAGGGCGCGAAGCAATTAAAACGCTTTGGTCTAGAGTTAGGTGGCAAAACACCACTGATTGTTTTCAACGATGCTGACATTGATGCGTTGATTCCCAAGGCCGAAAAAGCCCTGACCGTATTTGCAGGACAGTTTTGTATGACAGGCAGCCGTATCTTGGTGCAAAGCGATGTCGCTGAGCAAGTACGTCAAAAGCTTGTCGAGCGCTTAGCCAACGTCAAAGTCGGTAATGCCCTTGACCCTGAAAGCGATATGGGCGCACTGATAGACATGAACAGTGTCAATCGGGTTGATGGTATGGTTGAAGATGCCATCGCTAAAGGTGCTAAAGTCTTATTACGAGGCGGGAAATTTACCGACGGTGAGCTTGCCAAGGGGGCGTTTTATCAACCTTGCTTATTAGAAGTCGATGATAATCAAGCAGATATTGTGCAATCAGAGGTATTTGGTCCGGTCTTGACGCTACAGGTATTTGACACTGAGGCCGAAGCGATTGAGCTGGCGAATGGCACACAATATGGACTGGCAGCGAGCATCTGGACAAGAGATGTGGACAGACCGTTACGCATTGCCCGTGCTATTGAAGCTGGCACTATCTGGATTAATGATTGGGTAGTGATGCGAGATGAGTTTGAGGAGGGCGGCTACAAACAAAGTGGCAGTGGTCGTTTGCGCGGTATGGCAAGTATTGAAGACTTTATCGAATACAAGCACATCGTCATGCAGCCTGGTGTCGCAGGTACGTCAGCCGATTAGTATTTAGCTACTTCTTCGCGTTGTTACATAAGGAAATGATAATGCAACACGATTCAATAACCCCCTTATCAACAAAGACGTCTATGTTAGATACCACAGCGGAGTCTGTGGTATCGCAGACCGTGCAGCAGGTGGTGTTTGAGTTAATGCGCACGCTTAACATGACCACCGTTTTTGGTAATCCTGGGTCCACTGAACTGAATTTTCTGACCAACTTTCCTGAAGACTTCTCTTATGTATTAGGCTTGCATGAAGCTTCAGTGGTCGGTATGGCAGATGGTTATGCTCAGGCTACAGGTAATGCCGCTTTTGTTAATCTACATTCGGCTGCAGGTGTGGGCAATGCGTTAGGCAATATTTTTACCGCCTACCGCAACCACACCCCGTTAGTCATTACAGCAGGGCAGCAAGCCCGTAGTTTATTACCCTTTGCTCCGTATTTGGGCGCTGAGCAAGCTGCACAGTTTCCACAGCCTTATATTAAATGGAGTATTGAGCCTGCCCGCGCGGAAGATGTGCCGCTAGCTATTGCTCAGGCATATTTAATAGCCATGCAGCACCCACAGGGCCCGACATTTGTGTCGATTCCGTCCGATGATTGGGACAAGCCTGCGGTATTGCCACTGCTATCACAGTCTTGTGGCCATAGTATTCCAAGCCCAGATGCGTTGGCTGAGCTGGTAGAG
Source organism: Psychrobacter sp. H7-1 (assembly GCF_904846585.1). Lineage (NCBI taxonomy): Bacteria > Pseudomonadati > Pseudomonadota > Gammaproteobacteria > Moraxellales > Moraxellaceae > Psychrobacter > Psychrobacter sp. H7-1. Next base: position 128,104 of record NZ_CAJHBH010000004.1, on the reverse strand, counting down.
GTTATGTCAACCAGTCAGAATATGGCACTGGTTGTTGGCTCAGATGTTGATCGCCAAGGGGGTTTTGAGTTGGCGGTTGCTGTCGCAGAAGCGTGTCAAGCTCCTGTGTGGGAAGCGCCAAACTCCAGTCGAGCAAGTTTTCCTGAAAACCATCCTTTATTTGCCGGATTCTTACCTGCAATTCCTGAGAAGCTGAGCGAAAAGCTACTTGGCTATGATACGATTGTGGTGATAGGGGCACCTGCTTTTACTTTACATGTTGCAGGGACACTCTCGCTCAAAAAGAGCAAGATTTATCAGCTTACCGATGATCCACAGTATGCGGCTCAATCATTGGCAACAAAAACCTTATCAGGCAATATACGCGATAGCCTACAAGCGCTATTAGACAAATTGCCCACGAGTATGACACCTCGCTCAGGGCTTGATTTGCCGGTTCGTAAGCCTGCCGCTGAGGTTCAGGGCAGCAATCCAATTAGCATTGAGTATGTGATGGCGACATTGGCGAAATATTGCCCAGAAGATGTCGTTATCGTTGAAGAGGCTCCCTCACACCGTCCTGCGATTCAGCGTTATTTGCCCATTACTCAGCCTAAGAGTTTTTATACGATGGCAAGCGGGGGACTGGGTTATGGGTTACCGGCTGCCGTTGGGGTTGCTTTGGGCACCCAGCGTCGCACCCTATGTCTCATTGGTGATGGCTCCTCCATGTATTCTATCCAAGCCATCTGGACCGCCGTACAGCATAACTTACCGGTTACGGTCATTGTGTTGAATAATACAGGCTATGGGGCGATGCGCTCGTTTAGTAAAATTATGGGTAGCACGCAAGTACCAGGCTTAGACCTACCTAATATTAATTTTGTTCAGCTGGCACAAAGTATGGGATGCCAAGCGCAAAAAGTAACAGACTATTCTGTGCTTGATAAAGTGTTCGCTGATACCATGCAAGCAGCGGGTAGTTATTTGCTAGAGATTATGGTCGATGCCAATACAGGCGCTGTCTATTAGAGTTGGCAAGACTTGTCACCCTAGGGCGGCAGTTTGCAATACCAGTGCTAACAATACTAACACTCTCGTCAGTACTGACATCCTGATGAGGCTTACGACAGCTCATCGCTAAATAACATCATAATAAGCAGGTTACCGCCGGTGACCTGCTTTCTAAGCTTGCAATATTTTAATTGCGAACCCTTCTCATTACTATTATAATCCTCAGTCCAATTATCAAGTGAATAACTAGGGTTGTTTCATACTGCTCTAACCCTGTGGATTATTAAATGACCCAAATAATGAGCAAACACATCATTCGTGAGCAACGACGAATAGAGAACAAGCGCCGTATGGTATTGTTGGTGTTTGCGATAGCGTGTCTTGTGGGACTGGTTTTGGATGTGATGACCGGTCCTTCGATGCTGCCTGTAAGGGATGTGATTGAGGCTTTATTACGCTTAAGCGGTGTCGAGGATACCACGCATACCATTATCTATGATTTGCGTCTGCCCATTGCTTTGATGGCATTATTGGTTGGTGCCTCACTTGGGGCGGGCGGCGCTGAAATGCAAACCTTATTAAATAACCCGATGGCCAGCCCTTATACATTGGGGTTGGCCGCCGCCGCAGGGTTTGGCGCGTCATTGGTGATTGCCTTTGGCGGCTTTGGGTTGCCTTTGCAATATGCGGTACCGATCGGGGCATTCGCCATGACCATGCTGGCCTCAGCAGTACTGTTCTTATTCGCCTCTTTAAAGCAATTTGCCGCCGCTACTTTGATTTTGGTGGGTATTGCACTTTTGTTTATTTTTCAATCGCTATTATCCTTGGTGCAATTTATCGCATCCCCTGAAGTCTCCCAACAAATTCTATTTTGGCTCTTTGGTAACCTCAACAAAGCCACCTGGACCAACCTTGCCGTGGTTGCTGTGGTCAGTACGGTGTGTATTACCTTACTTATGCGAGATGGTTGGCAATTAACCGCGCTACGTCTGGGCGAAGAAAGAGCAGCGGCACTTGGTGTCAACTTAACAAGGCTGCGGATCAGAACCCTTATTTTGGTGGCTATGATGACCGCAACGGCGATTAGTTTTGTCGGGGTTATTGGGTTTATTGGCTTGGTTGCCCCGCATGTGGCCCGTCTCTTGGTTGGTGAGGATCAACGCTATTTTTTACCCGCGACCATGCTGGCGGGCGCCGCTTTTTTATCATTTTCATCGGTGTTGTCTAAAGTCATTATTCCTGGGGCATTATTCCCTGTGGGTATTGTGACCTCTTTTGTGGGCGTGCCTTTTTTATTTTGGATTATTTGGAGTAAACGATGAGACAAGCTATTCGTGCCACATTGGCAGCAGCAGTATTAATGGCAACGATGAACTCACAAGCTGAAGTTAAGACCATTCATGATGTGTTAGGGCGTGATGTCAAAGTTGACGTGCCAGCCAAAAGGGTCGTGCTAGGGTTTTATTATCCAGATTATATTGCAGCAACAGGTGCCGAAAATTTTGGACACGTGGTGGGTATTTCTCGAGAGTTTTGGGAGAGCTTTAACCCAGGAAGCTGGGCGCTATACAGTCAACAACTGCCCAATCTAAAAAACATTGGTGATATTGGCAATATTGATAGAGGCACATTCTCACTCGAAAAAACTCTGGCCATGAAGCCGGATGTGGTGGTATTAGCAAAGTGGCAATACGATACGCTAAAGGCTGAAATACCACGTTTTGAGGCCGCAAACATTCCTGTGGTAGTGGTGGACTATAATGATCAAAGTGTCGCTAATCACACCAACAGTACCAAGATTTTTGGACAAATTGCAGGGACAGAGCAGCGCGCCAATCAAGCGGCACAAGAGTATGCCGATGGCATTGCTGATATCCAAAAACGGGTTAAAGCGGCAGGGACTGCCAAGCCAAAAATCTATATTGAATTTGGCGATAAAGGCCCACAAGAGCATAGCTTTACCTTTGGCAAAAATATGTGGGGCGCTATTGCCGATACGGTAGGCGGTGAAAACATCAGTAAGCCTTTTGTTGAGAATTGGGGACCCATTAACCCCGAGCAGCTCTTAGTGAGTAAGCCGGACGTGATTATTATCTCAGGTACCGAAGTGGGTATGAAGCAGACTGATGCTATGGCAATGGGTATTGATATTAGTGCTGATGAGGCTCAGCGCCGGTTAAAAGGGTTTACCACCCGAAATGGTTGGGAGAATCTGCCTGCGGTGAAGAACAACCGTGTGTATGGTATCTATCATACCGCTTCTCGCTCGTTGTCTGACTTGGCATCGGCTCAGTTTATGGCAAAAACCTTGTACCCTGAAGCCTTTAAAGATGTTGATCCTGAAAAAACCTATACAGAGTTCCATGAAAAATACCTGCCCGTTAAACCCAGCGGTACGTTTTTTATTCAGCTAGGCTGCGGTGCAAGCCTTTGTAAAGACAAGGCATCTGCTGTAGAACAAGCGGCGCCAACAGAGGCAGCGCCTCAGACCCTGTCATGGTGGGATAAGCTGGTCAATTGGCTACGTCACTTGTTTACCTGATTTTTTGCCATTAACTTTATAAAGATATCATCATGCTTGAACTTGAACAGTTAACCGTGAAGCGTGGCGCACTTACCGTGGCCCAATCTATCAATGCCCAGTTCCATCCGGGCAAAATATACACGCTGCTCGGAGCAAATGGTGCAGGCAAATCAAGCTTATTAAAGGCAATCTTTGGTGAGTTAGCGTTTTCAGGTAACATTCGTTATCACAGAACCACACAAAGTAAAGCCAACCTGATGTCTTGGCGAAAGCCTATTGCTTATATGCCCCAAGACAGCCATACCGATGCGGAGCTTAACACGCTTGAGGTAGTGCTATTGGGGCGTATGGATGCACTGGGCCGACATATTAGTGATGAGCTGATGCAAGAGGCCATTGAGCTCATGGCACAGTTGAATATCGCCGAGCTGGCACATCGGCCGATCCGTGCGCTAAGCGGGGGACAGCGTCAGCTTGCCATGTTTGCTCAAGCCTTATTAAGTTGTCCCCAAATCTTGTTGCTTGATGAGCCTGTTTCAGCACTAGACATGGCGCATCAAATCAATCTATTACATAAGGTGAGTCACTATACTCAGCAAAATCAGCTTATTTGCTTGATGGTATTACATGATTTAAGCCTTGCCGCTCAATTCTCTGATGAATTGTTGCTGTTATCTGAGGGTCATATTCAGGCTCAAGGCGCACCTCAAGATGTGCTACAACCGCACATTTTACGCCAAGTATATCAAGTAGATATCGAGATTCTAACCAGCTCTCAAGGGCTGCCCGTCGTCTATCCTTACCGAAAAAACATGCAAAGTAAGTGACTAATATAAGTGGCTAATATAAGTAACCAGTATAAGCGCTTAATATTGGTACAGAATTACTGTGCGGTTTTTTCGGGCAAGCTACTCACCACCCCTGCTAAGATTACCGCCACAATACCTAAGATCTCTAATAGACCAATGGTTTCACCGGCAAAAACCACCCCATAAATGGCTGCAAATACCACGGTCAGATAAGACAACGCCGCCACCGTAAATTTTTGGCCAACATGATAGGCATGAGTCATTGCCAGCTGTGCCAATAATCCTGCACCGCCAATACCCAGAATATAAGGTAAGCTCTCTACAGTTAGGCTGTGCCATCCTATCCAAGTTGCCAATACTGCCGAAATTGCCGCTGCGACTGCCGAGAAATAAAACACAATACGCCAAGCCGGCTCGCCCATAAAAGACAATGCCCGCACTTGTAATAGAGCAAAAGCGGTAAAAATGCCACCACTTAGAGTGATTAGGGTTTCAATTAATCGGTCCGACTCAAATGCAGGTTGCAACATTAAGCAAATACCGCCTAAGCCCATCAATAGCGCCGTCCATGTCTTTATCGATGGCGTCTCTTTTAGCCAGACAATAGATAAAATAGCGATGAATACCACTGAGGTATAGTTTAGAGTAACCGAGGTCGCTAAAGGCAGCTGACTTAACCCATAAAAAGATAATAATAAAGCGGTTGTACCGGCGACGCTACGCTTGATATGCCCCACAAAAAAAGGGGTTTTTAGGGTTTGCCCACGTACTAGGGTGCCACAAAAAATCATCAGCGCCGGTAAAAGCGATCGCCAAAAGGCCAACTCATAAAGATGCATACCCAGCTTTGTGCCTGCATTTTTTACCAAAATACTCATTAAGGCAAATAAGAAGGCCGCCACAATCATCCACGCCGAACCTAACCCATACTTTATTTTTATCATAGTAATATATCAAGTCATAAAAACCGTTATTGTACCACTGGCAAGCATTTTCTGATGACTTTGCTATGAAGACTTTGCAAAAGGGTAGGCAAGTTAAGCCTAACAAACAAGACAGCCCCAATATTAGGATTGGGGCTGTCTGATGCTAACTGATGCTGATGTTGTTATTTAGTGCCGAAGTAGTTTTTACCGCCAGAGTCTTCAATGGTAGTGGCCTGGCCGGTGAAGGAGAACCCTTTATTGCTAAAGGTGCCGATCATAATGGTCTCAACCAAAGGTTTGGTTTTTTTCTCACTACTTTCAACAGCCACCACGAAGTTGGCCCCATCACCACCGGTGTCATCAAGCTTTTCAACGATATAGTTGAGTGTGCCCATGGGCGGCAGCTCTATGGACTTGGTGAGATAAGGGCGGACATAGTCGCCTTTGGTATTGTAGTAATCAATTTTGGTGATATAAATCTTATGGCTTAAGCTGGTATTACGGATGCTTAAAGTGGCTGAAAGCATTACTTTAGGATTGTCCTCATCCACATAGATATTGGAGTATACCGGCACATAAAACAGCTTTTGGTAAGGCATATTACCAGCAGGAACTTTATCTATCTCAAGCTGTTTTATAGGATCTTTGTGCTCGTCACTGTACAAAATATTGGGGTCATGCTCGGGTGCATTACAAGCACTTAGGCCAGTAATAAGCAATAAGGTAGCTAACGCTGATAATATTTTCATAACGCTCCTTGTGATAGTCCCAACGCTTGAGGTTAACCCACCAAGACGTTGGTTTCAGGATAATGTATCCGCGAGCTTTTTGGCATGGCAATAAGATAAGCTAAGGTTAGCGGACCTACGCGGCCTGCGAACATCATAAACATAATCACCACCTCACCGGTATGACTCAATTGTGTGGTTAGTCCTCGGGTCAGTCCCACGGTACTTAGTGCTGAGACCACTTCAAATAAGACATCTTCTAAAGAGTGCTCCGCTTCCACCACAGACAAGATAAACACACTCATAAATATTAGCATCATAGTAATGCTAATCAAAGCCAGTGATTTGCGCACCAGACGATCGGGAATACGGCGCTTAAAGATAATCACATGATCACGTTGACGCAAAAATGCCCACGTGGTTAAGATTAAAATAACAAAGGTACCAATCTTAATACCACTGGCGGTAGAGAGAGAGCCGCCGCCAATAAACATCAAAAACATGGTCAGTAGTGTACTGGCATCGGTCAGCTGATCAATCGGTATGGTGTTAAATCCAGCCGTTCTTGGGGTAATGGCTTGGAACCAAGCTGCGGTCAGTTGATCACTAAGGCTTAAGTGGCCAAAGGTATTCGGATTATTGTGTTCCAGTAGCCAAAATAGCACAAAGGCGACAAGGTTTAGCCCAATAGTTGTGCCAACCACCACCTTGGTATTGACGCTGATCTTGTGCCAGCTGCGGTGGTCTATCAAGTCTTTAATAACAATAAAGCCCAGACCACCGATAATGATTAAACTGGTGATAATAAAATTAATGGATTTGTTGTCCACATAGCCCGTTAGGTTATCACTAGTAAGTGCAAAGCCTGCATTATTAAACGCTGAGACGGTATAAAAAAACCCGTGATATAACGCATCAGATAACGGCATTTCTTGGACAAAGGCGATGCTTAGGGCAATAAAACCTAACAGCTCTACCGACAACGCAATGGTAATAACGGATTTGGCAGTGGTGGTGATATTACCAAAACTGGTCTCAGCAAATGCTTCACGGGCGATTTTTTGTCCGACTAGGTTTAGCCGGCGCTGTAAGCTTAAAAAAGCAAATACCGCGAAAGTCATGAACCCAAGCCCCCCAAGCTGAATGAGTATGGCGATAACCACCTGTCCTAAATGGGTGTAATTGGCCGTATCTACGATGGAGAGTCCGGTTACAGTCACCGCAGAGGTGGCAGTGAAGGCTGCCTGTAGCCAAGACACTGAGTTAATGGTCGCAGCAGGGAGCTTTAATAAACAAGTGCCAAGCGTAATGAGTAATAAAAAGCCTGTGGCTAAAATGGCTGGCGGTGAGGATAAGAGTTTGGTAGGCGTTGACGGCATGATGGTTGCTTTAGACCTCAGTTGTTTTATAGGGTCGTATCTTTATTCACGATAGCCGGTGCCGATGACGAGCATCAGCAGACAGGCATAAAAGCACAATTAGCTTTGAATAAACGACTTTGAGAGATACTTAAGGTCACTGACCAAGCCGGTATATACCAAGCGGTCCGGATATTGAATCACCGTGTCACTGTCAAAATTACGCTCTACATGATTATCACGAATAATCAGCAGCAAAGAGGTGTCTGGGTGACGGCTTTTGATTTTGCCCACAGTGATGGGCCGCAATTGCTCGGGGACATCAATACGTACCAAAAACTCATCATTACCCAGCGATAAGTACTGCTTCATCATAGGATAGGCCATAGCCTGAGCAATACGGATACCCATATCCTGTTCCGGATGGATGATGTTGGTCACACCAAGGCTGTCTAGAATATCATGATGGGCATCAGTCTTGGCTTTTACCCAAAGATTCTGGACCGGCAGCTTAATTAGATTGAGGGTACACAATAAACTGGCTTCTAAATCCTCACCGATACTGACAATAACCCCATCAAACTGGCTAAGATTGAGCTCCTTTAAAGTATCAATATCTGTGGCATCAGCAATCACCGAGTGGCTTAAGATGTCACTGACCTTATTGACCTCGTTCTCATCCATATCGATACCGAGCACTTCATTGCCTTGGCTTTGTAATTCAAAAGCACAAGCGCGACCAAATACACCCAGTCCTATAACAGCAAATTGCATAAGTTACCTCTATATAGCCATGGCTCAATAGCCATCAAGTTCTGTACGGTAGATTTCACAGAGCTTTAGCTTAGATTAATAATTTATAGTGCTTATTAAGAGTACTATATTTTTCGGAGAATTATACTCCTAAAGTTTCTTAATAATAACCAACAAGAAAAGTTAAGTTACCAAATATAATAAATAGACGACAAAAAAAGAATCCCAAGTTTTTGGGATTCTTTTTTAAAACGACTAAGGGATACCTTGTAAATAATGTGTCAGCAGCCAAACAGTGTTAGAGATTACAGGCTAACTTTAGCCAGTAGCTCTTCACGGCTTAGTAGCTGCTTCTCGCCATCACGGCGGTCTACATATTCATATTTGTCTTCTGCTAAGTTGCGATCTGAGACCACGATGCGGTGCGGAATACCGATAAGCTCAAGGTCAGCAAACTTCACCCCAGGACGCTCATTACGGTCATCTAAGATAACATTTAAGCCTTTCGCTTTAAGCTCTTCATATAATGCTTCAGCAGTTTGCATCACTGTGTCCTCTTTTGATTTCATCGGCACAATGGCAATATCAAAAGGTGCAATAGAGTCTTTTATATCCGGTGTTTTGGCCCAAATGATACCGTTGTCATCATGGTTTTGTTCAATAGCCGCTGCGATAATACGGCTAACACCAATACCATAACAGCCCATCATTAAGGTCACAGGCTTACCATCTTCACCCATGACAGTGCAGTTTAGCGCTTTTGAGTATTTGTCACCCAACTGGAAAATATGGCCCACTTCAATACCACGTTTGATACTAAGGGTGCCTTTTCCATCTGGAGAGGCATCACCCTCGACCACGTTACGGATATCGACGACGTCAGTGATAGTGGCATCACGCTCCCAGTTCATACCGGTGGTGTGCATGTCATATTCATTGGCCCCTGACACAAAGTCACTCAAAGCAGCGGCAGCACGGTCAACATAAACCGGCATATCTAAGTCTACCCCAATAAAGCCTTTTTTGAGGCCGGCCGCTTTCATCTCCTCTTCGGTAGCGAAGGTAAGTGGTGTGGCCACTTCAGCGATTTTCTCAGCTTTAATCTCATTTAAGGTATGGTCGCCACGCACAACCAGTGCCACCAACTGCTCATCCCCCTCAGAGCCATCTTCATTAATGCGATGACCTTTGACCACTAAGGTTTTTACCGTAGTGTGTAGAGGAATGTCTAGGAATTTAGCCAATTCTTCATTGGTTTGAATCTTAGGCGTTGAGACATTTTGTTTGTCTTGAGTGGGCGCCGCGCGCTCATCGGTGCAAATGGCTTCTGCCAGCTCAACGTTGGCTGCATAGTCTGAGCCATCAGAAAAAGCGATGGCATCTTCACCACTGCCGGCCAGTACATGGAACTCGTGTGAGGCTGAGCCACCAATAGAGCCAGTATCGGCCAATACCGCACGGAAGTTTAACCCCAAACGTTGAAAAATGCGGGTATAGGCATCATACATTTGTTGATAGGTTACCTCTAATGAGGCTTGATCTACATGAAAAGAGTAGGCATCTTTCATGGTGAATTCGCGGGCGCGCATGATACCAAAGCGAGGACGAATCTCATCACGGAACTTACCTTGGATTTGGAAAAAGGTCACTGGCAGTTGCTTATAGCTGCGCAGCTCACCGCGGGCCAAATCAGTGATCACCTCTTCGTGGGTGGGGCCCAGCACGAAATCACGGTTGTGACGATCGGTAAAGCGCAGTAGCTCAGGACCATAATCCTCAAAACGTCCTGACTCTTGCCACAGCTCAGCTGGCTGAGTCATTGGCATTAAGACCTCTTGGCCGCCAATATTTTGCATCTCTTCGCGCACAATTTTTTCAACTTTTTGCAGCACCTTAAGTCCCATCGGTAGCCACACATATAGGCCTGAAGCCAACTTGCGGATAAGTCCGGCTCTGAGCATAAGTTGGCTTGACACGATATCGGCATCACTTGGGGTTTCTTTTAGGGTAGCAAATAAAAACTGGCTGGCTCTCATAACTGACTCGACTTTACTCAATGTAGTTAAAGGGTGGTTAACGATAAAAGTTAACTCAAAAAAATCAAAATAAATTTGAACAAAAAAAGCACCGTCAATAACGCCCGTCTGTTGATGGCTGATAACCAGTATTTAGGCGGGTATTACGGTGTTCAATAATAATAAGGAAAAATCATAGCGATAGCCTGACTATGTTAGGTAAAGTCGGGCTGTGACGCAATCCTTTTTTGACGTCTAACTGGATTTAGACAAATTTTAGCAGCATTTTGGGTCAATTGCCGCCAGATCTGCCTCAAACTTAAAAGGCAGTACCCCTTTAATACAACAGACACACACTTATTTATTGGCTATATTTAGAGAACGACTTAACGGTTTTGATTAAAAACAGTTCAACCAACAATAGCGTCACTCAAAATGCCTCGAAATAAGACATATTATAGCCGTGGCAAAGCCAATTTCAGCCAAATAACATTCAAGTAACATCTAAATAATAACCCTATGAGGGATTCTTTATGAGCAATACTTTGCATACCCAGTCTAACAAAGCGGCTAAAAGCAGTGGCGTACTGTTTAAGCTTTTGTTTTTACTATTAATTATTTTAATAAGTGTCTTGTTATGGCAGCGGTTTCATCAAGACAGTGCCCCCAAGATTCAGACTGTAAGCCGTGACGGGGTGGTGAGTAAGATTCAACAGCTCAACCGTCTTGAGACCGTGGCTTATAATGTCGATACGGTGATTACCAGTGAGCAGCCAGGCAGTTGGCAACGCTTGTGGCAAGACCAGCAAAAGGGGCTGTTTATCGCGCGTGGCCGAGTGGTGGCGGGTGTGGATCTGAGCGAGCTTAGCCCAGAGATGGTACAGGTGAGTGATCCAAGTGCAGAACAAATCGCCAAAGCTCAGGCCACTGCCGAGGCACAAGGCAATAGCGATGTGCCCATTACCTTAATGCCCAATATCATGATTACCTTGCCACCGGCTCAGATATTCACCGTGTACTTAGATGACATTGATGTTTATGATTGGAAATCAGGCGGCTTATTCGGCATGATAAAAGCAGAGCCTGAGATTTTGGCACAAGCTCAAGCCAGCGCCAAGGCCGAGGTGCTAAAGCGCGCCTGTGCTGATGGGGTAATGCAGCAAGCTGAAGACAATGCCAAAAAAGAGATGCAGCAGTTATTTTCTATGACCGGTGCTGATGTTAGTGTGACCACTCAAGGTGCTGGTGCCTGTCAGCCGATGCAGTAGTTGACACTTATAACCTTAGTTAGCCACGAGCCTTAAACTGCTCAATGGCATAACGGCGCGCTTGTTTGTGTTCTACCATAGGTAGAGGGTAGTTAACATGAGCAAACGCGCCTTGTTTGCTAAGGGCTTTACGCAGTTTGTTTTCATCATGCAGTATATTAGCCGGTATGTCTTTAAGTTCAGGTAGCCAGCTTTTAATAAAAATGGCATCTTTATCATGCGTTTTGGCTTGGCTAAACGGATTCATGATACGAAAGTAGGGCGCTGCATCGGTGCCTGTTGAAGCGCTCCATTGCCAGCCGCCGTTGTTAGACGCAAAGTCACCATCAATCAGATTTTGCATAAAATAACGCTCGCCTAAGCGCCAATCAATAAACAAATCTTTGGTCAAAAACATCGCAGTCACCATACGCAGTCGATTGTGCATAAAGCCAGTTTGATTCAGGCAGCGCATGGCTGCATCAATAAGCGGTACCCCTGTCATGCCTTGACACCAAGCTTCAAAGTCATCGTTATCATATGACCAGTTTAGCTTATTGTCAGTGTCCTTTTTATAAGCAGCGCCTTTAACGATGTCGGGTCTATCGACAATCACATGACGATAAAAGTCACGCCAAGCCAGCTCACTTATCCAGCGCTCGACATCACTTTTGCTGTTATTCTCAAATATTTCAAGCTCTGATTCATTATCTGCAAAGCTTTTAGATTCTAGCCTTGCGTTGGCAGTTAGATAGCATAAGCGCGGGCTAATCACTCCTAGCGTTAGATAAGCTGACAGCTGACTGGTGCCCATCAAGGCGGGCTGATCACGTGTTATGCCATATTCTTCAATGTCTTGTTGCACAAAATTATTTAGCCGGTCTATCGCGGCTTGCTCACCGGCAGGGTAGGCCGCTCTAGCTGACTCAAGTATCGGTATCGCCTCAGCATTATTCTCTGAGAGCTGATAATGGGATGTAAAGCGTTGTAGGACAGATTGATGACTGTCTTTTATCGATTGCGTCGAGCTTGTATGTTGAGTGCTGCTTGTATGTTGAGTGCTGCTTGTATCTTTCGAAGCTTGATTGATGTTCAAGTCGGTTAATTTCTGTTTGATATCACCCTCAGCTAAGCTGTTAATATCATACAAAACAGGGGGGCTTATCTGTAATGTCTGCTGCCATTTTTTATAAAATGGGGTGAAGACTTTATAGAGGGTGTCATCACCGGTTTTGATGGTATTGGGCGGCAAGATACATTGGTCATGGTATTGATTAAATTTAATATTAAGTTTAGACAGCCGCTTTGCTAATGCGGTATCACGCTGCTGCTCATTGACTTCATACTCATAGTTACAGCCCACATGGGTAATATGATTGTCGATACAAAAAGCTTCGATAACATCAATACTATCTGAATACGACTCAGCTTGTAATACAGATAGCTTAATACCGAGCGTATGATGTAAGTCACGTGTTAAATGCGTCAGGGTACGCATCATCAAGTCAACCTGTGAGATAGACATGTCATGAGCAAGCCACTGCTTAGGGGTCATCACAAACACAGCTTGAAGACAGGACTCTGTGTGTTGTGAGGCTTGCACAACTTGCTCTAGCAAAAGCGTCAATGCGGTATTGTCATGCAAGCGTAGGTCACGACGAAACCACATAAGCGCCGATACTTTATAAGAGTGAGACATGCTTTTATCCTTGATATTGTGTGGGGCGCAAGTGGAGAGGCGATAGTGGCAGTAGCACAGTCATGGCACAGAATTTAAGCTCAAATTTTGACTGTCTAAGCAGTAACAGAGGGCGTGATAATCGCTATGAAAAGTATGATAGGATAAGTGAGTGATAAAAACCGTTTAATCACGTTAAGAAAACAAGTATATTAAGTCAATTAAGTCTGTTAAATCAATTCAACATACTAATGAATAAAAGATCATCAATTGACTAAAGCAGATAAATCAATGAGGGCGCGATGCAGATAAAGTTTTGCGGATTTACCCAAATACAAGATGTTAAGCAAGCAGTGGCAGTTGGCGCTGATGCTTTGGGTTTTGTGTTTTATCCGCCAAGCCATCGAGCAGTGACCGCCATGCAGGCAAGTGAGCTGATGCAGCATATCCCTGCTTTTGTTAGTGTGGTGGCATTGGTGGTCAATATGAATAAAGACGCGCTGATTGAGCTTGCTAATACTGCTACTTTTGATGTGATTCAGTTTCATGGTGATGAGACGCCAGAGCAGTGTCAGTCACTAGCCCGCGCCGTGAACAAACGCTGGATTAAAGCACTTCGTATTAATAAAGAGCAAGATACGCCTGACTCGATTCGAGCCCAGATTGACGCCTTTGCACAAGCCGGTGCCAGCAGTATCTTACTTGATGCCTATCATAAACAGGAGTATGGCGGAACAGGGGAGCGCTTTGATTGGTCGCTCATTCCAAAAGATGCCAGCCTGCCTATCATTTTGGCAGGCGGGCTAACCCCTGAAAATGTGAGTGAGGTTATTAATCAGAGTTTACCGATACAGGCTGTGGATGTAAGCGGTGGCATTGAGTCGGCTAAGGGTATCAAAGATGCGGGCAAGATGGCGGCCTTTGTTAGGGCGGTTAAAAGTAATCGATGGCAACACGGTTAGTACGATTTGCAGTCGCAGTCATCACCAATATACGCTGCCCATACCCAATAAATAAACACAGTAAGATACAATCATACGGCGCACAGCGTCAGCCAGCTTAATTAAAAAAAACAGGGTGAAAAAAATTATGACAACATTTGATAATATTCCGCACAATGATGAGATTGACGATATCCAAGATTTTAACCAGTATCCAGATGCCAGTGGTCACTTTGGTATCCATGGCGGCCGCTTCGTATCAGAGACCCTAATGGCGGCACTAGAGGAGCTTGAGACCTTATATTATCAAGTCAAACAAGACCCTGCATTTTGGCAGGAGTACCACAATGACTTGGTCAATTATGTGGGTCGTCCAACGCCGCTTTATCATGCCAAGCGTTTGAGTGATGAGATTAGCGGCGCGCAGATTTATTTTAAGCGTGAAGATTTAAACCACACCGGCGCGCACAAAGTAAACAACACCATCGGTCAGGCGCTACTGGCTAAGATGAGCGGCAAAAAACGTATTATTGCCGAGACCGGTGCGGGTCAACATGGCGTGGCAACAGCGACGATTGCAGCACGGTTAGGACTTGAGTGTATTATTTATATGGGCGCAGATGACGTCGAGCGTCAAAAAATGAACGTGTATCGTATGCGTCTGCTTGGGGCCAAAGTGGTGGCGGTTGAGTCTGGTTCACGGACGCTAAAAGATGCGATGAACGAGGCAATGCGTGATTGGGTCACCAATGTAGATACCACTTATTATATTATTGGTACGGTCGCAGGGCCGCATCCATATCCACTATTGGTGCGTGATTTTCAGGCCATCATTGGTAAAGAGGCGCGTCTGCAGCATCTAGAGAAAACCGGCAAACTGCCTGATGCACTTGTCGCCTGTGTGGGCGGCGGATCCAATGCCATTGGTCTGTTCTATGAGTTCTTAAATGATACCGATGTCAAAATGTATGGCGTAGAGGCGACAGGTGATGGTATCGAAACCGGCCGTCACTCAGCGCCGCTAGCGGCAGGCCGCGTCGGGGTGTTGCATGGCAATCGCACTTATCTGATGGCCGATGATGATGGTCAGATCCTAGAGACGCATTCAATCTCAGCAGGTCTTGATTATCCGGGCGTGGGCCCTGAGCACAGCTTCTTAAAAGATGTGAAGCGGGTAGAGTATGTGGGCTGTACTGATAAAGAGGCGCTACATGGTTTTCATGAAGTGACCCGAAAAGAAGGTATTATTCCAGCGCTTGAGTCCTCGCACGCGGTCGCTTATGCCTTACAGCTTGCCAAAACCATGAGTCCTGAGCAGAGCATCATCGTCAATATGTCAGGCCGTGGTGATAAGGATTTGCACTCGGTAATGAAGGCTGAAGGCATTGAGCTTTAAGCCAATTATTTAATACAGCGGGCGTGTTATAGGCCCGCAGCAGTTATCACCTTATATGTTAAGAGACCATCATGACTCGAATTGAAAGCACCTTTGAGACCTTAAAAGCGCAAAACAAAAAAGCCCTAATCCCTTATGTTATGGCCGGTGACCCTTCCCCAAATAGCTTCGTAGACTTACTGCATGATTTAGTAAAACATGGGGCCGATATGATTGAAGTGGGATTGCCATTTTCAGACCCAATGGCGGATGGCCCGACTGTGGCACTGGCTGGTGAGCGCGCCTTAGCAGGCGGTACCAGTACCCATCAGGCGCTGGCTATGGTCAAAAAATTCCGTGAACAAGACAGCAGCACGCCCATTATCTTAATGGGTTATCTCAATCCGATTGAGATTATCGGTTATGAGGCCTTTATTGCCTTGTGTCACGAATCAGGGGTCGATGGGGTGTTGGTCGTGGATCTACCGCCTGCTGAATCAGGTAATTTTGTTGAGCGCTTGGCGGCCCATGATATAAATAAGATTTTCTTATTATCACCGACCACCTTGCCTGAGCGCCGTAAGCAAGTAATGACCCACTGCGGCGGCTATATTTATTATGTATCGCTTAAAGGGGTGACTGGCTCAGCAAGCTTAGATACCCAAGCGGTCGGTGAGCAGGTGCAGGCCATCAAGCAAGAAACCAATTTACCCATCTGTGTCGGCTTTGGTATCCGCGATGGGCAGTCTGCTGCGGCCATTGGTCAGTATGCAGATGGGGTGATTGTGGGCAGTGAGCTGGTGAAGAACTTTAGCGGACTGAGCCACACTTCACGTGCTGAGGATATCGCCACTGCTCAAGCCAACATAATGACCAAAATGGATGAACTGCGTCAAGCGTTAGACGCCCTAAGTGCTTAATGATAACCGCGAAACCTCTTTGAGCGCCAAACCGCTAAGTGTTTGGCGTTATTTACGCCATTTGAAAACCTGATATTTGTTGAGATTTTGTTGACGTTATACTTGATTGTATCAAGGTTAACGGTATACTGCTTGAGGGTAAAACCCTCTTTCTTTTTTTAAACCTTTTTATAACTACATCAGATTTATCTATGATAAAAAATAATAATGACCTATCTAACAGCTCGTCTAACCCTCCCTCTAATAGACCTGTGGCCGGCAAGGAAGCTGAGTTAGAAATTCAACGTGAAACCCATGCCGCTCAATCGGGTCAAAGTGAGTCTTGGCTGTCGCGACCTATACCTACCGTTAAGCGCAATAGTCTGCCGCAATTGACCGCAGTAGAGACTGAGCCCTCCACTGAGTGCCCACAGTGTCACTCGATGATTACCAATACAGCACTTATTTTTAATGCTTATGTGTGTCCTCACTGTGACCATCATTTGGCCATGACTGCCCGTGAGCGTTTGACTGGCTTTTTGGATCATATAGAGACCGAATTGGGTCAAGAGTTTAGTGCCAGTGACCCTTTGAAGTTTGTGGACAGTAAGCCCTATCCACAGCGCATGGAACAAATGCAAACAAAAACTGGGGAAACCGAAGCGCTCATCGTGTTACAAGGTAAGCTGCGTGATATGGATGTGGTGGCTTGTGCCTTTGATTTTCGCTTTATGGGCGGCTCGATGGGCTCGGTAGTGGGCGATAGATTCGTACAAGCGGCTGAAGTGGCGTTGACCAATAAAGCCCCACTGATTTGTTTTGCCGCCTCTGGCGGGGCACGCATGCAAGAAGGCGTACTGTCTTTAATGCAAATGGCGCGTACTTCTGCGGCCATTGAGCGCTTACGCTTAGCCGGTATTCCTTATATCGTGGTATTGACCAACCCAGTTTATGGCGGCGTAACGGCCTCCTTAGCCATGTTAGGTGACATTCATATCGCTGAGCCTAAGGCTATGATTGGTTTTGCTGGTAAGCGAGTGATTGAGCAAACCGTACGTGAGACGCTAGAGGAGCCATTCCAGCGTGCAGAGTACTTGCTTGAGCATGGGGTCATTGATCAGGTGGTACATCGCCATCAGATGAATGACACTGTATATCGCCTATTGGCTAAGCTGACCCACGTGTCAGCTTAGTCAAGTTAGATAGCTTATATGGATGTGTGATATAAGTTATTTAGCACCTAGGATTGTATTCTTATAAGCAGCCCTTAAACGCTAAGGGTTGCTTATCTATTTTTGAGCGAAGAGATATTGTGAGCATACCCTCTATGACCCCACAAATTAACGATGTTAATGCACCCACGTTGACCAGTCCTTTGTCAGATTGGATTTATTATATGCAGCAAATCCATGTATCCGCCATCGATATGGGTTTGTCTCGAGTGCTGCCTGTCGCTGAGCGATTGGGCTTGGTAAAGTCTGCCAAAGAAGATGCCTATGTTTTTATGGTTGCAGGTACCAATGGTAAGGGCTCAACAACTGCGGTTATTAGCGCAGTGTGTCAGCAGGCCGGCTACAAAACCGCGCTTTATCAATCGCCGCATCTAATTGATTTTAATGAGCGGGTGCGTATTGATGGCAAGCCAGTTGGTGACCAAGTACTTATCGATGCGTTTTATCAAGTTGAGCAGGTGCGGCTGGCTTGTGATTTGACCTTGTCATTTTTTGAGATGACCACGCTTGCAGCCATGCTCATTTTTGCCGAGGCCCATTGCGATGTTTGGGTATTAGAGGTGGGACTAGGTGGCCGCTTAGATGTGGTGAATATTATTGATGCTGATTTGGCTGTGATTACCAATATTGGTATTGACCATGTCGACTGGCTGGGGGATACGCGCGAGAAGATTGGCTTTGAAAAAGCAGGTATCTTGCGTGAGGGCGTGCCGCTCATCTATGGTGAGACAGACATGCCACACTCGGTGCGCAGTCAAGTTGAGGCCTTAAATTGTCCTTGTTTTCAGGTGGGCAAAGACTATGACTTTATCCTGCCAGACTCAGGCCGGTCGGGCTTATCACAGTCAGACTTAGAGGCGCACTGGCAGTTTAGTGGTGCTGCTGTGACCATGCAATTGCCTATACCCAAGCTGTCATTGGTAAATACTACCAATGCCGTGGCGGCACTTTTAGCCTCTCCATTAAAAATTGAGGCGGCAGATATTGAGGCGGCATTAGCAAAAGTTACCTTAGCTGGCCGCTTCGATGCTCGCGACTTGCTGGGTCGTCATTGGTTATTTGATGTGGCTCATAATGAGCGTGGTATGAGCTTTTTGCTCAGTCAGTTTGTGCCTTTGTGGCAGCAACATAAAGCCCGTTATCCTACGGCTAAGTTACATTTGGTGTTCTCTATGCTGGCTGATAAAGACATCAGCCATGTGGTTGAATTACTGGTTAACTCAAACCTACCGATTCACACTTGGCATGTGGCTGAGATTGACCATCCGCGGGCAGCACATGTTTCTGAGCTTATTGACGTGCTCAAGCAGCATCAGCAAAGCGCCATTATTACCTATGAGCGTTTGTCCGTTATTGGTGAAGCAGTTGCCGCAACCACTTATCCTGAAGATCTTATCTTGGTTTGTGGCTCTTTTCACACCATAGGAGAGGTGCTACAGCCCTTGGTATAATATCGATAAGTTATGAGTCACTCACAAAAGCGCAGCGCGTCATATAGGCACTGCGCTTTTTTTATCTCCTTAATATCTTAACTATTTATTCCTATTAAATTTCGAAATTAATTTAGAAACAGTTTATAAAATAACTAATATGTGTTGATATAATGTAGTAGTATTGAATTGTTGTGTAAAATAAGTAGGGCTTAAGAGTCGGGGCTTATTACACGACAGTTTTATCCTAAGCATGCCCGCTTGCATCGCTTTATCTTCCAACCAATAAGTTAATACACTATGATGTTCAGTCCGCATAAATACAAAAAAAAATTGTTGGTCGCCTTGTTATTAGTCACCGGATCAAGCTGGTCAGCTCATGCCAATACGGTCATCACGGATGTTCAAATTAACTCATTAATCGCTCAAGCCATTGAGACCCACCCTTTGGTAGGATCAGCTCGAGCTGAGCAGCAGGCGACCCTCGAAGGTATTAATGCCGCCAAGCTTAACCTGCTACCCACACCCAGCTTCTCAACGGGTTACAATACCGATGATGATTTGGTCTCTGAAGTGGGTATTCGCCAGCCACTATGGACCGGGGGGCGCTTAACTGCCAACGTTAACCAAGCAATTTTTGATGACAAAGCGGCAGTTGAAAATATTTATGAGCAGCAAAACCAAGTGGCCAAAACCACCATTGAGGCTTGGCAAACTTACATTAATGCAGTGGCCCAGCAGCGTGTCTATCTCCAAAATATCACCCAATTACGTAATTTTGAGGCGATGATGCAGCGCCGAGTCAATCAAGGGGTCTCAGCGCGTATTGAACTTGACTTAGTCACCAACCGTATTTTGCAAGAAACCAATGCCTATGAAGCCGCGCAGGAACAGCAGCGTATTGCAGAGGCGCGCCTACAGCAGATTACAGGTCATCCGCTGCCACCTGGCAGTGAGCACAGCATTCCACCGCTTAACACCTTGGTTGAGCAGGCCAAAGCGGCCTCGGCAGGCTTTGAAAAAATGGCATTTAATGATGCCAGCTTCTACAACCCATCCGTGGTAAAAGAAATCTTCCAGATTGAGTCGGCCAAACAAGAGGTTAAGGCACAAAACGCCTCAAAATACCCGACCGTGTATGCCGAATATAAGCACACTTATGATTATGATAATAAAGAGGATGATGGGCAGTTTTATGTGGGCTTAAACTATCAGCCTGGAGCCGGGTTTTCAAACTTTGCCTTAACGCGCGCCTCTGAAGCACGTGTAAATAGCTTGGTACAAAATAAAGAAGCCGCGCAGCGTAATGTGATGGAAAATATCCAAGTACAGTATCAGCAGTTTGCCAGTGCACGGAGCCGTGAGTTGTCTTTGGTATCGGCAGTAGCGGGTGCCCAAATTGTACTTGATTCCTACCAGCGCCAGTTTATCGCCGGTCGAAAATCCTGGCTTGAGGTCCTAAATGCTGTGCGTGAACTCAGTGATTATCAGATTCGCTTAGTCCAGACCCGATCAGATATTCTGGGTGCATTTTATAAGCTGCAAGTGGATTTTAGCTTGATGCCTTGGCAGACTTTTGCCAAAAATCGTCAACCGGTAAAAATGTTTAAAGTCAGCGATCCGGTTAAAGACTGGATGAACACTCAAAACATCACTACCCCACAGTCCCAAAAATTCGGCTACGGTCAACCGACAGTGGTTAATGCCGGCCAGCCCGATGAGTATATTCAAATTACCTTGCCGGCTGATGCTCAGCATCAACTCAATCAAGGTGGCTATATTGTACTCAATGACAGTCGTTTATTGGATGAGCCTACGTTCACTGATAAAACCGTGCAAAATGACCCAAGTCCGCCGGATTCAATGAGGGTAGATACCGACTCTAATGCCAACTCCGGCAATTAACAGCAATGTCTGCTCGCATTTTTTAAGATAATAATTTTTTTATAAGTGGTCATTATGAGTACTAATCAAAATCCAGAAAACAATCTAGGCCCCAAAAGCTCGGGAGCGGCACCGGACCATACAGATGGCTTGGGTGAGTTGGTCAGTAGTGACCAGCAGTTAACCACTGCCCAGTCTTTGGCCGATGCACTCAAACATATTTTAAGCCAGCAAGGCTATCCGGTAGACAATATCCGTTTGCAAGACGTTATTAGAAAGCATGATACCTCTCGGGCGATAGAGCAGGGCAGAGGCATCAATACCTTAGGTGGTATTGTCGAGGTGCTCAGAGGTCTAGGTATCGAAGAGTCTCCAGAGATTTTACAGCAGCCAGATGCAGCATTTTTACCGCTTCTGGCGTATCACATCAGATACGGCTGGGGAGTTATTGACGGTAAGAGCCCACAAGGGTCTTGGAATCTGCGCCAAGAGGCTTTTACCCATCCGGTAAGCTTAGATGAGGTCAAACTGGTTTTACGCCTGCGTCTAAAAGAAAATCATATCAAAAAGCGCAACGCCAACTTTAGTGATTTACTAAAAAAGGATTTGTTTCGTTACAAAGGCGTCGTGATAGAAGCCGTTATCGCCTCCTTCTTAATTAACTTCTTAGCGTTAGCGGTGTCTTTATTCTCAATGCAAGTGTATGACCGAGTCATTCCGACCCGAAGTCAATATACGCTGATTATCTTAGCCAGTGGTGTGGCACTGATTATTATCTTTGAATCCTTCATGAAATTTGCACGCTCTAAAATCATGGATAAGGTGGTGGTAGGGCTCGATCAGTATTTATCACGTGAAGTGTTTCAGCGTCTGCTCCGAGTGCGTATCGACCAAATGCCAGGCTCAGTAGGCTCTATGGCGGCACAGTTAAGGGGCTATGAGCAGGTACGTAGCTTTTTTACGGCCAGTACTCTATTTGGTCTGGTTGATTTACCTATGACCATATTATTCATCACGTTGATTGCTTATATTGGCTCACCTTTGGTGGCATTGGTGCCTATTATTGCCGCTATTATTGCCGTTACTATGGGATTAACAGCACGCAAACGTATTGATGCCATTGCCGCTGAAGGTGCTTCTGCCTCCTACTACAAAACCGGTCTATTGGTTGAAACGGTAGAAGGGGTTGAGACCATTAAAGCAGGGGCAGGTAGCTGGAAGTTTTTATCGCGGTGGCTTGATGTGATGAACATCACCATCAAAAACGATTTAAACATGAAACACGCCAATGATAATTTAAGTTATTTTGCGCAGATGCTGCAGCAGTTTAGTTATGTGGGGATTGTGATTGTCGGCTCTTTTGTGGTGATGAGCGGTGATATGACAATGGGTGGCCTAATTGCCTGTTCTATCTTGGGCGGGCGTGTATTGGCACCGGTTATGGCCATTCCAAACTTATTGGTACAGTACTCGCATGCCAAGGCTGCAAAAAGCATGATTGAGTCTATCTTTGCGCTAGAGCAAGATAACCATGGGGTAAATTATCCGTTGTCTCCTACCAAAATCCGTGGCCATTATCAGTGTGATGACTTGGTATTTAATTACACCGGTAATGATCGTCCTGCTGTGAGTGTCAAAAGGCTGGTCATTCAGCCTGGGGAGCGTATCGCTATTTTAGGCCCCATTGGTTCAGGCAAATCTACTTTATTAAAACTGCTCTCAGGTCTATACGCACCCACCTCAGGACGTATCTTGTTAGATGGATTAGATATTCAGCAAATTAGCCGTGAATCGCTGAGCGAGCAGGTAGGCTACTTACAACAAGATCACCGCTTGTTCCAAGGCACACTGCGTGAGAACTTACTTATCGGTATGCCTGCGCCCAATGATGATGTGCTCCATGATGCGCTGCAAAAGACAGGACTGATTAATCTGGTATCGAACCACTCAAGCGGCTTGGATTTGCCGATTAGTGAAGGTGGCCGAGGTCTGTCCGGTGGTCAAAAGCAGCTGGTGGCCTTCACGCGTTTGCTACTTACTAAGCCATCAGTGTTATTAATTGATGAGCCGACCGCTTCTATGGATAACCGTCAAGAACAGCGCTGCTTGCAGGTACTGCGCCATGAGCTGCAGCAAGGTCAGACTTTGGTGGTATCGACTCATAAAACAGCGCTACTTGACTTGGTAGATCGCATTATCATTATGGACAACCATCAGATTGTGATGGATGGGCCAAAAGAGGCCGTGCTTAAACAGTTGATGCAAAATGAGCAAGCCAAACGCCAAGGCAGTAATGAGCAAATTACTCAGCAGCAAGCGCCAAGAGCCGCCATACAGGCTACGGCAAAAGGCCCTAATTCGCCCCAGCCAGGGACACCGCCGAACACGCCTCAGTCTCAAGGTCCTACAGGTCAGCCGCAACATCCAAAGCCAGCGGTTGATGATATAAATGCCGCCAATAGCGGACAAGCGCCAAGCCGTCCTGCCAATCAGCAGATTGTTATTAAACCGGCCTCTGAGATAAAAGCTACGCAGACGCCAAGTACAGATGTTAACGCCACTACCAATCAA
This sequence comes from Psychrobacter sp. H7-1, assembly GCF_904846585.1. Lineage (NCBI taxonomy): Bacteria > Pseudomonadati > Pseudomonadota > Gammaproteobacteria > Moraxellales > Moraxellaceae > Psychrobacter > Psychrobacter sp. H7-1. The sequence continues at coordinate 104,738 of NZ_CAJHBH010000004.1, read as the reverse complement.
TCACAGTCAACATCACAGGTCAATCAAGCTGGCGCTGAAGACCAAAGAGCGGCATCAACAGCTATTAAAAGTAGTATTGTCATTAACCCAAAATCTGAAGAGAAGTAGGCATGTCTGATTATCAATATACCCCCACTAAGCCCAAAGTTGGCGGTGCTCGCCTTAGTATCTGGATTGCCTTGATTGGTATCACGGTGTTATTGGTATGGGCTTATTTTGCAAAAATTGACCAAGTTACCCGTGCAAAGGCCACAGTAATAGCCAGTGCCCGTACTCAGGAGGTTCAAGCTTCAGATGGTGGCGTGTTAACTCAGATTTTGGTATCAGAAGGCGATGATGTCAAAAAAGGTCAGCTGCTTGTGGTATTAGAAGAGGAGCGTGCACAAGCCGCCTTTGACAGCTCGGCCTCTAAATCTGCAGCTTTAGAGGCTCAGTTAGCCCGTTTAAATGCTGAAATTTTTGATCGGCCTTTGAGATTTCCAGATAATGTACGCAAATACCCAGAATATGTAGAGAACCAAACTCAACTTTATAATCGTCGCAGACAGGCCATCAATGAAGAGGTTTCTTCCTTAGAGGATATGCTGGTGCTGGCACAAAAAGAGCTGGATATGAATGAGCCGTTATTGGCTTATGGAGACGTCAGTCAGGCAGATGTTATTAAGCTGCGTCGTCAAGTTGCTGATATTAAGGCACAAATTAATAACAAGCGTAACAAATACTTCGAAGATGCTCAGGCCGAAATGACCAAAGCGCAAGAAGATTTAGATGCAGAGCTAGAGCAGTTACGAGATCGCAGTCAAGTGCTACAAGAGAAGCGCCTGCTATCGCCTCAAGATGGTAAGGTGAATAATATTAACATCACCACCATCGGTGGTGTGGTTAAGCCAGGTGAGGTGATTATGGAGCTGCTCCCTACCAGTAGCGACTTGATTGTAGAGGCAAAGGTTAGCCCAGCAGATATCGCTTATGTTCAAGAAGGGCAGGTAGCTTCAGTAAAGCTTGATGCCTATGACTTCTCAATCTTCGGGGCCATGCGTGGTACGGTTACCTATATTAGCCCAGATACCTTGCTAGAAAAAACCCCAAAAGGTGATGAGCCTTATTACCGAGTGCTGATTAAGATTGGTAAAGCTGAGTTTGCTGGCCGCGGCGATGAGATTGTCATCAAGCCCGGTATGACCGCCAGTGTGGATATAAAGGCCATGGAGCGCAGTGTATTGTCATACTTAACCAAACCCATTACCAAAACCTTATCTGAGGGATTAGGTGAGCGCTAACCATCGCTTAGAGTTTCTGATTGTACTTGCTCATCTACGGTATCGTATCTGCGATGCAGGCAGGTGGGTGAGTAGCATAAGAGGCGTGGACAAAGTTATTATCTGGCAGCTCATCTTCTTTGTTGTGGCAAAGCTTTTGAAATCATTTTATTTTTTTTGCAAAAAAAGTTTGACACGCTGTCTTAAATGTATATAATACACATCCACAGAGCGAGGGTGATTAGCTCAGTTGGTAGAGCGTCTGCCTTACACGCAGAATGTCGGCGGTTCGAATCCGTCATCACCCACCACTATATTAGTTAGTGTTTAAACTTACTAATCGACCTAAGCAGCGGTAGTTCAGTTGGTTAGAATACCGGCCTGTCACGCCGGGGGTCGCGGGTTCGAGTCCCGTCCGCTGCGCCATATTTTAAAACTTAGTTAACTTTTTTAGTTAAGCACAAAAGTTTCAACCTCAAGTATTTATACTTGAGGTTTTTTTGTGTCTAAAAAAAGGACATGCTAAACCTCACGTTTTGCTAGTTAATGGTTGCAGTGTAAGTTAAGGGCACTGCACCGCACAATCTACTAGACCGCATTTAGTCGCTTAACAACATCTCTTATAAAATCAACAACAAAAAATAATGGTATCGCGGCTATGCATTCTCTATTCTATAAAACATATATAACATGCCACCCCCAATCTAATAACCCAATCTAATAACAAAATCCAAAAAATAAACCATAGGTGATGTATGCAGCATTTTTACCCTTTATATTTAGCCAATAAAGCCCACGAAGGCAGCGATGATGCGCTTGAAGTGATTAATAAGTACAGTCAAGAGCCTGTCGCCGAGGTGGCCCGTGCCGATGAAGCACTATTGGAGGAGGCCATTGCTGCAGGAATTAAAGCAATTCCTGAGATGCAAGCCTTAAAGCCTTATCAAAAGCAGCGTATTTTGCTGGACTGTGTGGCCAAGTTTACTCAAAGATTTGATGAATTTACTGAAGCGCTAATTGCCGAAGGCGGTAAGCCAGAAGCGGCAGCCAAAGCAGAAGTTAAGCGCTTAATTGCGACCTTCCAGTTCGCTGCAGATGCGGTCACCACTATGCCAGAAGGTGAGGTCATTCCCTTAGATGTGACCGAGGCCAGTGCCGGCTATCGCGGCTTTACCAAAAGAGTGCCTATCGGACTGTGTGGCTTTATTTCCCCCTTTAATTTTCCGTTAAACTTAGTGGCACATAAGATAGCGCCTGCCATTGCAGCCGGCTGTCCGTTTATCTTAAAGCCGGCCAGCTATACCCCCATTGGTGCTTTATTGATCGCTGAGGTATTGGCGCAAACTGAGCTGCCTGAAGGGGCGTTTTCTATTATGCCCATGTCATCGAAGATAGCGGACAAATTAGTCACTGATGAGCGTATTAAGCTGCTCTCTTTTACCGGCTCTGATAAAGTGGGCTGGGATATGAAAGCGCGCGCCGGTAAGAAAAAAGTCGTGCTCGAGCTCGGCGGTAACGCGGCTGTGATGGTAGAGCCTGATGCAGATCTTGATAAGGCACTACCACGGATTATCACTGGAGGCTATAGCCAGGCCGGTCAGGTCTGTATTAGTGTACAGCGGGTACTCATTCACCAAGATATTTATGCCTCTGTAAAAGACAAATTAGTTGAGCTTGCCAAACAAGTCAAATCAGGTGACCCCAGTGAGGCTGATGTGGTGGTAGGCCCTATGATTGATAAAGGAGAGCTTGAGCGTATTCAACAGTGGGTGAAAGAAGCGGTTGATGCTGGCGCGACCATCTTGTGCGGTGGTGAAACCAAGGGCTTGGTGATGGAGGCGACCATTCTTGAGAATGTCAGCCACGAGGCCAAGCTTTATAAAGATGAAGCCTTTGGTCCGGTGATGATTTTAGAGTCCTATGAGGACTTTGAAAAAGGGATGGCGCTGGCCAATGATACCCGTTTTGGCCTACAAGTGGGTGTGTACAGTAGCAATATCAATAAAGCCTTGCAGGCCTGGGATACCCTAGAGGCGGGCGGCGTGATTATCAATGATGTGCCCACTTTCCGAGTCGATAATATGCCTTATGGCGGGGTAAAAGACTCAGGCTTTGGTCGAGAAGGGGTGAAATATGCCTTAGAGGACATGACTGAGCTTAGATTGATGGTTGTTAAAGACTAAATCTATAGGCTTTAATGCTGATGCTTAAATGCGGTCAACACGAACAACAGCCCCATCAATAGATGGGGCTGTTGTTTATTAGGTTTGGCACTATTTAGTGCTGCGGAGCTTGGCGATAAATGAGATGTGATATCTTGTTTAGCGGCGGCTTATCGTTAATTTATGGCTTGAGTCGATGCTACTGTGCCGGTATGAAACTTTAAAATCTGCCACAGCGCCTCTTCATTGGCCACAATATCAGCCAAAGTGTAGTTATCCATGACCTTCAAAAATGCCCCAGTCGCTTCCGCAAAAACAGACTTTAGCTTACAAACAGGGGTGATGGCGCAGTAATCTGCAGGCTTAGGTTGCGCTTTGCTCTTTGAGTTACTGCGGCTTTGGGCATCACAGCCGGGCGCAGGAAAACAGTGCACCACATGAAAATCAGGCTCAGTTTGGCGAATGACTTCTCCTAAGTTGATGTCTTGGGCGGCTTTGGCCAGACGAATGCCGCCATTTTTGCCACGGATACTTTCAATATAGCCAATTTGCGCCAATTGATGAATGATTTTGGTCAAGTGGCTGCGCGAGATTTGGTAGCTGTTGGCAATATCCGTAATAGTGGCTAGGGTATTGCGGTCGGGAATGACCGCCAAATACATCAGTGTACGTAGAGCGTAGTCACTATAATTGGTGAGGCGCATTAATTTTACCCCTTAAGTTAACGTAAAGCAGCAGGATAACTTGTTTTGTCAGTGCCGCTGCGATAGCTGTTATAATTATGTTGGCGAATCTAAAATTATTCTAAAACCCTAAGCAAGGGGGCGATATGCTAAATTACCTATTAATTGCACATCTACTGGGTGCTACTGTCTGGACAGGCGGCCACTTAATCTTATCGTTGGTGATCCTGCCCCAAGCTTTACGTAATAAAGAGCTTGGCGCACTGATGGCCTTTGAAGCACAGTTCGAAAAAATAGGTATGCCCGCTTTTGTATTACAGGCGCTCACCGGCGTAGCGATGATACATAAGATGCTACCAGATGTGTCAATGTGGTTTGATACCCGTAATGACATTGGCCTACTGATCAGTATCAAGCTAACCTTACTATTGCTAACCCTATTGGTGGCGCTGCATGCCCGCTTTCGGGTCATTCCGCAATTAACTGCGGCGCGGCTTAACTTTTTTGCTCTGCATATCGTGGCGGTCACCTTGCTTGGTGTCTGTTTTGTGATAGTCGGCTCTTTATTTCGTACCGGTCTTGGCTAAGCAGCAGCTCTATTTACTCAATGGATGTGTCGTAATCACTAAGCTATTATACCTCTAATTTAGTATTGACTTCTATTATCCAAACAGTCCATCTTCTCTTTGCTTGGCCAGTATTGGCCAGTAGCTGATGCCAAACAGTACAAAGCAAGCTATCCAAGCACTTTGGGCCAGTATAACCCATGTTAAATAATACTCCAGTGCCACCAGGGGCATCACAACCCGAAAGATGAAGGCAAATACCATCAGGATAAAGATAAAGTTGACGGTCTTTGGCGGAGTATGAATGCTACGCCCTGTATGACCTAACGACACTCGAGACATCATTGACACCGTCATCATGCCAACACCTGATAAAGCCAAAGCGTGCACCGCAATGCTGTGCGCAAAGTTGAGCCAAGGCTGCACTGCAAATAATACAAAGCTTAGGCACATGCCCAAAAAAGCCACAAATAGTGACCACAATAGCGGCTTTTGCCATATTCTAGGCTGATACCAGCCTATAAGACGGACACCATTAACCAAAGCCACCACAGCCGCTGAAATACTGATGAGATAAGGTTGAGGGTAGAAAATATCGGCCAACATAAATATTAAGAATGAGCCAAGACTGAGCCCATCTAGTAGTTTGCTGTTTTTTACCTTAACCTCTTGATCACTATCAAAGCTTAAGCCACGTTCAATAAAAAATGGCACCACACGTCGGCCAATGGTGAGCACAATACCCACGACTAAATAGAGGCCCAAATAAATTCCGACTCGAAAATAGCTTTGTTCGCCACTAAAAATGCTCCAGTAGCACAGCATATTACCTAAGGTAAGCAGCACAAGCTTTGAGACAATACCCATTTGTTTGTACTGCTTAACCGCAAGCACAGCCTTGATAACGGCATATGCACTAAGCAGCATAAATCCCATATCACCAACTATGGCTAGGGTGAGCCAGACAGTCTCATTACCTGCCAAGCCTACAGCTGACCAGCCAATACGCGCCAGCAACCAAAAGCCAAAGATGACGCCCAAGCGGTAGCCATAAGGCATCATTATGCCGGTCCAAGTCTTAACCGCAGTCAGCAAAAATCCAGCAATAATGGCCATGGCATAGCCATAGAGCATTTCATGGGCATGCCAATAAAGCGGATTAATATCTGCTGTCTGCATTGAGCTGTGGCCTGTGAACATAAGCATCCACAGCAGCATGGTAATAATGGCAAACACACTGCCACCAACAAAAAAAATGCGAAAGCCTAGGTTTAAAATAGCCAAAGGTGAGCTGGGACGTTGATTGGGAGATTGAATCTGAAGCATAGGGCGCCTCGTTAGATGAAATTGCTCAAAGACAGCAGGCTAACACCAAAAAAATACAGTTATCTATGGACAGATAAGGTGTAAACAACTGAAGCATTGAGCCATAATAACAAAAGATGTATTTATAATGAATGTTTTATTATAGCGGTTTATCTGCGCAATGGATAGCTGAAAATTTAAGCTTTGGATGGTTGCAAGATAAGCTTGGATCTAAGCTTGGAGTTAGGACAACATAAAAAAGAAAACCCCCTATCAGGACTAGGGATGATAGAGGGGGTGGAGAAAGGCGATTATTATTTTATTATTATTATTTTGTTTGGGTTAACCATTATAAAATCAAAAGGTTACCTGTTTTTTACAGCGGGTTATTAATAAATTAAAAGACCGGCGGTAAAGGCAATATTATAGGACAAATTACCTTTAAAGTAAATGATAATTATTATCAAATGGGTGTTTATCTACTGGGTATTTAATCCGATGTCTAAAGGCCGATTATCCAGTTTTTGTAAGGTGTTATAATGGCCCTTTAATCGATAATACATACCCACGGCGTGGGTAAAAAAGAGATCAAATATGGCACAAGATAAGAGGGGCGCAATGGATATGAATTTAAGCGATGCAGAGCTGATGCGTTATTCACGCCAAATTCTACTTGAAAGCTGGGATATTGAGGCCCAAGAAAGATTAAAAGCCAGTACGGTAGTGATTTTAGGTGCAGGCGGACTTGGTTGCCCAGTGTCTGAGACTTTGGCACGCGCAGGTATCGGTGCGATTCATCTTATCGATGATGATGTGATTGAGGCCAGTAACCTACAACGGCAAACCTTATTTACCGCAGAGGATATTGGGAAAAGTAAAGCCAAAACTGCTTGCCAAGCATTGTCGCACATCAACCCTTTTGTAAAACTCAGTTATGCCACCGAGCGGTTACAGGCAGATAATGCCAAGCAGCTATTGCTTATTGAGCAAGCCCAAGCGGCAAGCGGCCCTTATTTATTGCTAGACTGTACCGATAATTTTAGCGCGCGCGACATATTAAATCGGGCGAGTGTCAAGGAGCGCCTGCCATTATTATCCGCCTCAGCCATTGGTATGTCTGGACAATTGGCTTTGTATGAGCCGGCTCAGAAAAGTGGCTGCTATCACTGCGTATTTGGTGAAACCTTAGGCAGCTTAGAGCAATCAGAGACAAGTGATACCCAGACCTGTGCCAATTCTGGGGTGCTGGCCAGTACCACCACTATTATGGGTAATTTGCAGGCCAATGCCGCCTTACAGTATTTAGGGCGGGGCAAAAACCCGCTGGCAGGTCAGCTGCTCATCTGGGAGGGTATTCATATGACGCAGCACAAGCTGCATTACCGCCAAGACAAGCAGTGTGAGGTATGTGCCAAGCCTTATGACATTTAATAATCAATGTAGTGCTTAACCAGAGGGCTTAAGTCAATCTCTACGCCAAGATTAACCAAGTTCCAGTATTGGCCCGAAACCGTACGGTCTATCATCATGGTAGAAGCTGAGGGCTGAAATTGTTTGAAGTATTTAAGCCCCTGCTTGGCTTGAGAGATGGCCTCGTGATGAACTTGGCTGCTACCAAAATCAAAGGGTCCGCTATGATAGGGAGCAATAGATAGGGGTTTTAACCCAATCTCTAGCCACTTTTGATAAAAGCTGCCTGGTACCAGCACCTCATCGACTCGGCGAATATCTAGAGCAATTAAGTCTTGCTCAAGCGCGGTCACATCACCTTTTAGAGCATGCTTAGCAAAGCGTCTAAACAGCTGAATATCAGCATCACTGTACGTACGAATCCCACCAAAATCATAAGCAATCACGCTGCCATCAGGACGAAAAGCGAAGTTGCCAGGATGTGGATCACAGTGCATGCGATACAGCTCAAAGATTTGTCCGGCGCTAAAATGAAACAGTCTTGTGGCAATCTTTTGTTTCACCTCATTGTCCCAGCCAGCAGCTACGCTTAATGGCTCACCAAGCTCCTCGGTCAAGGTTAGGATGCGCCGTGTCGAGTGGCTTTTTATCACTTTGGGAATAATTAAACCTGGATCATCGGCATGAAAAGCGGCAAAAATAGCCAAGTTTTGTGCCTCTTTGATGTAATCTAGCTCATCTTTTAGCGTATCACGTATTTCATTGAAAATTTGATCTTGTAGTTCTTTGCCCATGCTGAGCACACCGGTCATTTTCAGTGCCATTCTGACCTGTTTAAGGTCGCTATCGCAGTTTTTATCGACATCAGGATACTGCACTTTGACCACAACGTGTTGACCTGTGGGTAAAATGGCCTTGTGAACTTGGCCGATGGAGGCCGCAGCAAAGGGCTGCTCTTCAAAGTGCTCATAGGCCTGCTCAATTGGCATGTTAAGCTCACGCTCAACTTGTGACTTAATTTGCGAATAGGGCATGGCAGGCGCATCATTTTGCAGCTTCTCTAGTGCTGCGGCCACCTCGGGGGGAAAGACTTCTTTGTACTGTGAGGCAATTTGCCCCACTTTCATCACCGCCCCTTTCATCTCTCCTAAGGTGTCAGCAATTTGAATGCCGACATCTTGTAGCATTTGCGAGCGGGCTTCTGCGCGCTTATTTTCATCACTAGAGAGACTTTTAAACGAGTTTTTAGCCGCCTTTCCAGCGATACTTGCGGTCATACCGGCAAGCTTCATAAACCGTTTGCTTGATGATGTCATAGTTTGCAATGCCTTAACCCTTAAAAGGGATGTCTAAAGGGGGACAAGTGAGAAGTTAGGCTCACTGTTATGAGCCGATCCCAATGATATATTGTTTGTTTTGCAGCCTATTATAAGCGAAACCAGTAGTTTGTCAGTGTCATTTTGAGGTATTAAATGGTGATGACTGTCCTATGTTGCTCGTGGGTAAGTTATTTTGGTAAACGCTTAAAGGGAGACCAAAGCATAAAGCGTGGTCTACGTTGAGGCGGTGACCTAGGTTTAGGTCATTAGCTGTGCTTAAACGGCTCGATAGTGTGATTAATTATCTTCATCTTGCTGCAATAAATAGCTCAGTGCCATGTCATAACCCAGATGGCCTAAGCCGCAGATAACACCGACCGCTTTGTCACTAAAATACGAGTGGCTTCTAAAGGGCTCACGGCTGTGGATATTGGATAAATGCACCTCGATAAAAGGCTTGTTTATACCAAGTAGCGCATCACGCAGCGTAACGGAAGTGTGGGTAAATGCCGCAGGATTGATAATTACCGCATCAATTAAGTCTTTAGCATCCGCTAAAATACCGTGATGTTGAACGGCATCGACCAGCTCGCCTTCATGGTTTGACTGAATACTAATCAGCTCAATATTTTGAGCATGAGCAGTCGCCGTTAAGCGCTGTTCAATATCTTGTAAGGTGGTGTGGCCATAAATGTGCGGCTCACGCAGACCGAGCAAATTTAGATTGGGTCCATTAATCAGCAAAATACGGCGGTGCTGAAAAAGCTTAGGACTAGCGGCTGTGGAAGGGGAGTGCGACATAAAGTGTTTTTTTCCGTTATTTATTTTTCTGTTATTTAGAGCATATCTGATCACATCGAGTAAAGTGCCATAGACGAACCTATAAAGGCCAACAGTTATCATATGGCATTTTAAGAGATTTTAAAAAGTGATAGTCATTATTTCTTATATCAATACTAAAAGTAGGCTTTTAACTGGGCATTTACTCGATTTTGCCCCAAAATAGGCGCCTACACAGCTATAATAGCACACCTATTAAGTAGATATTAATAGGGCTTAACCCTAGATAATTAAAGACTTGGCGTAAAAATTAGATAAAAATTTTGCGCAGATAGTGTGAAAGTTATGTTAAAACACTTTGTGTTAATAAAAGGGCGTGCTATGATTAGTTTTAGATAACAAACATGTCTGTAGTGTTACAGAGATGAGAAAAGCCTGTTTCTAAAGGCAAATTATCGTTTAATGAGCAATATAGTACATCGGCTTTGTTATTAAGTGGTCAAGAGCCACTTCTTATACCCAGTGTTAGCATTTCAGGCTTCAGCTTATATGCTTTAATTGGGGTTAAATTGAAGTTTTGTTAATTAAGTTTTAGGAAGTAGATTATGTCAGCTCGTGAGCAAGGTACTGTTAAGTGGTTTAATGATGCAAAAGGCTTTGGCTTTATTCAACGTGAAAGCGGTGAAGATATCTTCGTTCATTTCCGCGCTATCCAAGGTGACGGCTACCGTTCACTTCAAGACGGCCAAAAAGTTGAATTTATCGTAACTGAAGGTGAAAAAGGCTTACAAGCTGAAGAAGTTACTAAAGTAGACGCTTAATTCAAATGCCGATGAAGCGTTTGTGAGATTAAGCTGGCAAGCCCCACTTTTATCAAATGCTTTCCCGCTTTTATCAAACGCTTTATAGTTAGACAGCCAATATGCCAAATCTTATAGCCGCCGTGCAGCGTAGGATTTGTTATGTTGGCTTTTTTTTGTTTGTAATAGTTGTGCCAGCAACAGCAGATGTATGGTTAACATAGATCGATTGTTACCGTGCTTAGGCTTAGGATTAGGATTAGGATTAGGATGGGCAATAATTGGGTCAATAGCCTATAATAGATAAAGATAATATTAACCCACAAAGATTAAGGAAGTTTAATGGATGAGTTTATTACCTTTGCTGATTTGTCCTTAAGTGACAGTATCTTACGCTCAGTCAATGACTTAGGTTTTACCGAGTTGACCGGTATCCAAGCGCAGATTTTACCGCATACGTTAGCTGGGCAAGATGCCATTGGTCAGGCACAAACCGGAACAGGTAAGACAGCCACTTTTTTAATTACTATTATTGAGGCATTACTAAAGCGCCCATTTGCAGATGATGAAATGCGTTATATTGGCGAGCCAAGAGCGCTGATTTTGGCACCCACTCGAGAGTTGGCCAATCAGATCTATGACGATGCCATTGCCTTGACTAAACACACCAGCTTACACAGTGTGTGTGTGATGGGTGGGATTGATTATGATAAGCAGATTGCCGCGCTAGATAAAAGCTATACCGATATTTTGATTGCCACCCCCGGGCGCTTGATTGACTTAATTTACAAAGGCCATGTGTTTTTAGATCGTATTGAAGCCTTTGTTTTAGATGAAGCCGATCGTATGCTAGATATGGGTTTTATTCCAGATATTAAGCGTTTGATGCGTTATATGCCGCCCAACACCGATTGTCAAAGCCTGCTGTTTTCGGCCACCTTTAACCAAGATGTGATGAATCTAGCGTATCAATGGCTTATGAATCCGGTGTTCGTAGAGATTGAGCCTGAGCATAAGACCAGTGATTTGGTTGAGCAGCATTTTTACCTGTTGACCGAAGCCGATAAACATCAAGCATTGACCCAGATTTTGGCGCAGCCTGAGACAAAAAAGGTGATCGTATTTGCCAATCGCAAGGATCAGGTAAAACGCTTATATACCAAGTTAAGCACGGATCATAATGTGGTGATGCTCTCAGGTGATGTGGATCAAGCCAAGCGTGAGCGTTACTTGGATAAATTTAAAAATGGCAATGCTAAGGTACTTGTGGCGACTGATGTGGCGGGACGTGGCATTCATGTTGATGACATCAGCCATGTGGTCAATTACACCTTACCGGATCAGCCCGATGATTATGTACATCGCATCGGCCGTACTGGGCGGGCCGGCCAAAAAGGCATCAGTATCAGCTTTGTTAGTGAAGATGATGCCTTTAACCTGCCGGCCATTGAAGCGCATTTAGACCGCCACTTAAAGCTTGAGCAGTGGGGCTAAGCTTTCTTTTAAGTCAAGGTGTTTAAATTAAGGCTGGGTTGATGATGAGGTTGACTCAGCTGGCGGATGTTGGTGATTGCTCATATCTGCCATATCTGTCATGTCTGCCATATTGTGATGGTCATGGCTGGTATCCATCGGCTCATCTGTTAAAGAATGATGGGGCATATCTTGGTGATTCATAGCATGGTAGGCGCTATCATTTTGATGGTTATTCATATCAGACATATCTGACATATCGTGGCCTGAGGGCATGTCTGCCATGTGATGAGCCTCATGCCCACTATCATGATCGGCTGCGTTGTTGATATGCATACTGTGTTCACTGTGCTCTGGCATGCTGCTGTCCATCATTTGATGTTGGCTATGCGCTGCGTGATTACCATGATGATGACCGTCGCCATGCTTCATGGTCAAAGGAATAAAGATAACAGCCAGCCCCGAGAGCAGCATAATAAGGCCATTTAATTGACGCAAACGAAAGCGGCCAATCTGTTTGTGTAGCCAGCCGACGGTCTCATGGGTGGCCACCAGCATCGGCACAGTCCCTAAGCCAAATACGAACATCAATAGCGCCCCTGAGGCCACACCATTACCCACCGCTGCCATCAATAGAGCGCCATATACCAGACCACAAGGTAAAAAGCCCCAAAGCAGACCAGCGGCCAACGCCCGAGGGAAGGTGGTCAGCGGAAATACTTTTTGGCGCAGTGGCGATAATTTTTTCCAGATGCCCATGCCCACTTTTTCAAGCTTATTCAAAAACGGTAAGCCCAGCATATTTAGACCGATAAATGCCAACACTAACCCCAATAAAATCCTAGGTAAGTTGTTGCCCATCATTAAAGGTGCCAAAACTGTGGTACCAATAAGACCGGCTATCACCCCTAAAAAGGCGTAACTGAGCAATCGGCCGAAATGGTAGGTGGCGATAAGCATCCGCTTTTTTGTGGCGCTAACTTCCTGCATCGATAAGCCAAAAGCGGTCACAAGACCACCGCACATCCCTAAGCAATGCGGAGAGCCAAAAAAACCCATGGCCAAAGCGGCAACAAGTAAAGGTGTTGTCATAATACGTATCCAAAAGTTTATTAAGAATAAAAATCTAGGCGTCCATCAAGACTATTTATCGTGGGTCTCTACAGATTCGGCGGGGGCTTTATTGACCTGTTCAGGCTGTGCTTTTTTGGCAGGGGGCGGGGTGGAGAGTGCTTGACGTCGCTCTTGGCGGTCATCGAGAATCACCCGCTGTGATTCGTTATCTAAGTCTTCAAACTGGTTGGATTTTACCGCATAACGCACCGCCCAAATGCCAATAACAAACAGCATAAGGCTCAGCGGTATCAACAAATACATACTGACCATAACGAGATTTCCATTTTAATAGGGCGCTGCTTAATAATGAGGCGTCTATAATGATGAAAAGGAAGCTTATTTTGAGCCAACTATTATACGCTTGTTGGACGCTTAGTGCTGAGGTTTGCTTAAAGATTACTCAAATAAAGTCTTATCATATCGGTTAGCGGTCAAATGAGGGCATGATTGTGGAGATAGGTTTGGGGCAGCTGGTGATGATACAAAGAGTACGTACGCTAAAATACTTTGACATCTTCAGGCTTACGGCTACGTAGTAGGGTGTCAAAGCTGACTTCACTGGCGCGGCGACAGTTTTGTTGTGGCGCAAATACATCACGGGCGTAAGCGGCCAACTCATATAAAGTGCGCCGTGAGTGCTGCGCATTATCTTTAGGATGTAGCCAGCTTTTTTGCATGGGCAAAGGCGCCACTATCGGGCTGGTATGAATGTTATTGAGGGCAAATTGACGGCGGGTACGCGTCATGTGATAGGCGTCTGTAATTAAATAAACGTCAGATAAGTTAAGACGCTTGGCAGTAAAGCGGGCATTCTCGCAAGTATTCATGCTGGCATTTTCGGTAATGATATTATCAATGCCATAGTTCAGCAGCCAGTCACGCATCCAAGGTGCTTCTACCCCTGTTAAGATAATGGGCAGGGGGTTTTTTTTATAATGCCAAATGACCGTCTGCATCCGATTCAGGCTGTATTGATTTAAGACAATGCTATTGGGTGAAAGCTGTGGGGTGTTTTTTTGGGCTGGACTTGATGGCGGCCGATTGGCTACGTGGGTATCTGAGCCCTTATTTGCGATGGCGGATTTTTGACGGTTGGGCTTATGATCGGCTTCAGTGAGCCCACCACCGAGTACCACATAGGCGGTTGGCTCATGCTCTGAGCGCCAGTTTAAGGGCAGCGTAGGCGCAGTGGCTGACTCAGCTTGGTTGGCGTTTAGATCATATATCAGCGGCCGCATGGCATGATTGGCTTCAGGTATAGGCAGGTGATTTAATACCCACAGGCCTATCGTCGAAAACAGCGGGGTAAAAAAGCTGGCCACGCTTAGTATTAGCAGCATAATGACTGCGATAATACCTCGCTGCACTGCCTTTAAACTGCGCTGTAAAGCCTGACCCATGATTTCCACACTAGGTTTGTCGAAGAGAGCTAAGAATTATAGCCAGTTATGGGTGTGATTTGCCATTGTTTTATTGCGATAAAATTATGAAAAAAACAACTTTTGGGCGGGTTAATCCTCTACAAAAAAAGTTGATCACTTAAGGTGCGGCGGTATAACTGGCCTGCTCATCTACCCAGACTGGCTCACGCTCAAGCTCAATACCGAACTTGTCTTTAATGCTGCGCTGAATGAACTGCTGAGTGGCTAAAATATCCGCTTGAGAGGCAGGCGTGGTGCTGTCCAAAGCGCTGTGATTGACCAAGACTAAGGCTTGTTTGGCATGGGTTAAAATCGGATTGATACCTTGGCCTTTAAGTCCGGCAGTATCGATCAGCCAACCGGCTGCCACCTTAGTATGTGCCTCATCAACGCGGTAGCCAACAATGCCAGGATACTCATGTTGTAACTGTGCAAATTGCTCCGTGCCGATGATGGGGTTTTTAAAGAAGCTACCACAGTTAGGTAGAACAGCAGGGTCGGGCAGCTTTGATTGACGAATGTCAATAATGGCATGCATCACATCAATTGGGCCAATAGCTGAGCGATTATCCGCTTGAGCCAGACTCAGTGCTAGGCAGGCCACATCACCATAATCGGCATTAACTTGGGTGGCGTCTTTGTGCAGTTTAAAGCCTACGCGAGTAATGAGCCATTGTCCGGCTTGCTGCTTAAATAGGCTATCGCGGTAATTAAATTGGCAGTCCGCTTTGTCAAAGTCATGCCATTTTTGAGTGGGTAAATGAAACGCTTTAATATGGGTAAGACAGTCCTCTAGCTGCACCCCATAAGCGCCAATGTTTTGTACCGGAGAGGCACCGACCAGACCTGGGATTAAGGCTAAGTTTTCAAGCCCATACCAGCCGTTATTGACGGTGTAGAGTACCAGCTCATGCCAGTTTTCCCCGCCCATAACCTCAAGGCTTACGCTGTGCTCATCTTCGGCCAAAACCTCTATGCCTTTGAATACAGGATGTAATACTTGAGCTTGTAGCTGTTTGGGTAGAATCACATTACTGCCGCCTGAGAGCACGAACAGCGGCACATCACCTTCTTTTAGCTTGGCAATAGCCGGTTCAACTTGCGCCTCTTGCTCAAGGGTTATCAGCTGCATTGCTTGGCAAGACAGGCGCATAGTATTGTGTGCCAATAGTTGGGCAGGGGCAGTTATCAACTTGGCCAAATTAAAATCAGAGTCTGCCTGATTTGAGGCAGTAGTCACAGAGGCGGTAGTGTGAAAAGAGGGGCACATAGGCAGCTTACGACTCAGTTTGGGTGAATAAAAAGGGCAATCAAATAAGGCGGATATTTACAAAACAACGGCTTACATCTGCCATGAGACAATCCAAGCGTCTACCGAAGATTCTAGGCGTTTAATGACCTCTTCAAAGCCCTCTTTACCGCCATAATAAGGATCTGGGACATCTTGCTTAAGGTAGCTGATGTCCACCTCACTCATCAAGGCCAGCTCGGCCAGTTTTGTTGTAGGGGTGCTTTGGGACACTTGATCTTTAATGGCTTGTAAGTCTTTTAGGTTTTGCGCATCCATTGCTAAGATTAAATCAAAGTCGATAAAATCTTGTGGGCTAACTTGACGCGCCACCAGCTTGCTGATGTTGTAGCCGTGCTGCTTAGCATGCAGCTGCGCTCTGGGGTCAGGGTGCTTGCCAATGTGCCAGTCGCCCGTACCTGCAGAGTCGATTTTCATCGTAAGCCCAGCAATGGCGGTACGCTGTCTCATGATACCCTCAGCCGTAGGCGAGCGGCAAATGTTCCCAAGACATACTAGCAATACAGACTTTGGCATAGCATCTGACATCGGCATAATAAAACCTTTAAATTTTTATAAATAAGTAGGTGCCGTGGCTTTGGGCTTACAAATAAGCGCTGCCGGCAATAGGGCGCTATTCTAACAACCTTGACCAAGAAACGATAGGGGCAGAAGCTTAACTGCAAAAAGTGAATAGGTGGTGATGACAAAGAAGCCAACTTGCCCTGCGGGGCGTTAGATTAGTCACCTTGATGTTTAAAGCGTTGTAAGTCTCGGCGCTGCTTTTTATTGGGCTTCGTGTCTGGGCGGGCAAGATTGGCAAGCTTACGCTGCTCGGCATAATATTCGCGGCGCTTAATACTCTCCTCGGTCTCCTCGTAAAGCGCTTGAGCTGCCGTGGCATTACCGCGCTGCACGGATAAGGCTGTCACCACGACGGTCTTTTCGGTCATGGCCGTGGCTGAGCCTTGGCGCAGGGTTAACTCATCACCGATGCTAATCTCTTTGCTGGTCTTAACACGGCTGCCTGCAAAATGCACCTTACCGCCCTCAATGGCCTGTTTAGCAAGACTGCGCGTACGATAAAAACGCGCCGCCCACAGCCATTTATCTAAGCGCACTTTTTGTAAGTCAGTCGTATGCGTATGAGGTTTTTTAGAGGTCGACATAACAAAGAGTATTCCTATAGTAATGACAGTTAACTTACGCTTAAGCCAAATCAGAGCCGCTCATCTGCGCTAGCATCTTCAGGCGTTGTTTCTGGGATAATAAATTGCACCGGCACATAAGCCACACCATTTACCGGTGTGCCATGAATCATAAATGGGTGCAGTTTTGCTTTTTTAAATGCGTCAAGGGCATAATTATCCAGCCTTCGGTCACCACTGCTTTGTGAGAGCTGGGTGTGTGTGATATCACCCTCTGTATCTACCAAAAGTTTGATCACGAGCGTATAGGAGCCGGCTATAGAGCGACTCAAAACCGCCCGTGGCACTTGTAAGTTTGGGCGAGATTTCCATGAGGCATGGCTCATAGAAAAATCATATATTTTGCCATCTGTTAAATCGATAAGCTCTGCTTGGGCCGGCACGAAGCCGGCAGCTAAGGCGATAACAAGACAGGCTTTTGCGGCAGTATTTTGCATGATTTACTTCAAAAACAGCTGGTAGCTGATGTTGTCAGATACTGGCGAGCACTCATAACCAATTTCTTGTAGTGTATCTTGTACGGCTCGTGAGCTGGTGGCCGTTGCCTGAATACCCACTAAGACTCGGCCATCTGCAGCGCCGTGATTGCGGTAGTGGAATAGGGTAATATTAAAGTCAGTGCCAAGCTTTTCTAAGAAGTTAAGCAAGGCGCCTGGACGTTCAGGAAAACTGACTTTAAACAATTGCTCATCTGCTAGGCCAGCATGGCCGCCGATTAAATAACGAATGTGAGATTTGGCAATATCATCATCGGTTAAGTCGTGTGCGTTATAGCCTGCCTCTTGCAAAGAGTTGGCGATGGTATGGCGCTCTTTATCCCCTTCTTTTAGAGCAATACCAACGAAAATCGAAGCCGGCTCTAACGAGTCAGGAGCAGCTATATTGCGTACGCGGTAATTGAATTCGGTGATGTTGCGGCCCTTTAAGTCTCGGCAAAATTCTAAGAATGCACCGGTGCGCTCAGGGATGGTTACCGCAAAGACCGCTTCTTTTTTCTCGCCAATTTCGGTGCGCTCAGCGATATAACGCAAGCGATCAAAGTTCATATTGGCGCCTGAAATAATGGCAACGCAATTTTTGCCGGTCAATTTATGGGTGCTTAAATACTTTTTCATACCCGCCAGCGCCAGTGCACCTGAGGGCTCAACAATACTACGGCTTTCTTCAAACACATCTTTGACCGCAGCGCAGACCTCATCATTACTACAGGTGACCACCTCCTGCTCGATAAGCTTGCCAGAATTATCGTTTTTTTGTAGGCTGACCACCTCAAAGGGTAAGGTGCCAATCTGTGCGACGGCGGTGCCATCGACGAATAAGCTGACTTGGGATAATTTGACCGGTTTATTGGCCGCAATCGCAGCTTTTAAACTCGCAGCGCCCTCAGGCTCGACCGCAATGATTTTCACCTGGGGTGCCACATCACCTAAGAAGGCTGCAATACCAGCCAACAGGCCACCACCGCCCACAGGCACGAACACATACTCGACATCGCGCCACTGCTGATTAAGCTCAAGCGCGACGGTACCTTGACCGGCAATCACCAACTCATCATCGTAAGGCGGGATATAAGTGAGCCCCTCTTTGATGGAGCGCTCGATGGCGTATTGGTTAGACACATCGAAGCTGTCACCATATAAGTCAACTTTACCCCCTAAGGCTTTGACGGCTTGCACCTTGATATCGGGCGTGGTGGTGGGCATGACGATGGTATTGGTAAGGCCTAATTTGGCAGCTGAGAAGGCCACACCTTGCGCATGGTTGCCGGCTGAGGCACAAATTACGCCACGCGCTTTTTGTGCCTCAGTCAGCTGACTAATTCGGTTGTAAGCCCCCCGCAGCTTAAAAGAAAAAACAGGTTGTAAGTCTTCACGTTTTAAACGAATGTCATTGTTAAAACGAGCAGATAGCTTTGGCGCATAGTCTAAAGGTGTCTGAATAGCGGCATCATATACGGTAGCCTGAAGAACATTACGAACCCATTTTGAAAGCATAGATAATCCTAAAGGTTGAGTTGGGGGTTAATTGTGTTGTGCATTGCTTATTTGTTATAAGCTTATAGCTCACACAAGCTTTGACAATGGATTGCCTAGTGTAGATAGACAAAGGCAATAACGTTAAGTAATCATTAAGCCTATGCTGTTTTTTTTAATCGTGCAAGTTTTAGCAGCGAAATTATTGATGATAATAGGTTATTTGACTGATAACTTTTATTATCCTACGAAAAAAATCAACTTTGAGGGTAAAAGTGGCGAAAATACGGGGCAGATTTGATATTATGGCAGCTGATTATTTTCGACATAATATCTTCTTTACTTCATAAACAAAAAGGGCAGTTATGAGTCAGCAACTTAAGCTTAAACAAGAGGTCGCAAAAGCGGCATTGGCTTATATCGATGATGGTATGATTTTGGGTGTGGGCACAGGCAGTACGGTCAACTGCTTAATTGAGCTTTTGCCTCAGGTCAACCTAAAAGGCGCTGTGGCAAGCTCACAGGTGACCCAAGATAAGCTTGAAGCGCTTGGCATTGAAGTTATGGACTTAAACTACGTGGGCGAGCTTGACCTGTATATCGATGGCGCAGATGAGGTCAATCCAAACCTGCAACTGATCAAAGGCGGTGGCGGCGCTTTAACTCGCGAAAAAATTGTAGCCGCCGCTTCAAAACAATTCATTTGTTTAGTGGATGAAAGCAAATGGGTGACACAGTTAGGGCGAGAGTTTCCGGTACCGATTGAGGTGTTGCCCCAAGCGCGCTCTTATGTGGCACGCCAATTGGTTAAAATGGGCGGTGAGCCTGTGTACCGTGAAGATTTCATTACCGATTACGGCAATGTAATTTTGGATACTTATAATCTAGACATCACGAGTGCCAGTGAGTTTGAAGCGCGTTTGAACAATATTGTGGGCGTGGTATGTAACGGTATCTTTGCGGCCAATCAAGCTGATAAGCTGCTAATTGCCAAATCAACAGGTGTTGAGACGTTACAGCACTAATATAAATTGGCTACAGACAGCCAGGCTATTTGTGGTTAAATATAAGGGTGAAGTCAGCATACTGGCTTTACCCTGTTTTTTTTGCTCGCACAAGGAAGTCGTTACCATGCCTTACATTACCCTTAACAACGCCCATATCTATTACGAAGACAGTGCCCCCAATGAAAGCCGCTTTGAGCCGCAGTATCGCAAGCCGGTGATGCTTTTTGCTCATGGTCTGCTGTGGGGCACACCGTTATTTGATAAACAAGTGGCTTATTTTCAATCAAAGTACCGCTGTATTGCTTTTGATCTTCGAGGTCAAGGTCAATCCGAGGTAACCAAAGATGGCTATGATATGGATAGCCTAGCGGATGATGCCATTGCTTTGCTAGAGGCATTAGACATTGATAAGTGCCATTTTATTGGGCTATCAATGGGCGGCTTCGTTGGCCAGAGGGTGGCAATCAGACGCCCAGATTTACTCAAATCTTTGATATTACTTGAGACTTCAGCTGATGCCGAAGACCCCAAAAAGGCGGTCAGCTACAATAAGCTAATGCGCGCCATCTCTTGGCTTGGTATCAGACGAGTCAGCAAAAAGGTTATGCCCATCATGTTTGGTAAAACTTTTTTGTCAGATCGCACGCGCCGCGAAGAGTATCAGTTGTGGCTAAGTCACCTAAATAGCAACAGCAAAAAAGGGGCGATACACGCCACACGCGGGGTGATACAGCGTGAGGAGGTATTGTCAAAGCTTGGTGATATAACAACGCCCACGCTGATATTGGTTGGTGATGAAGATGTCGCCACCCCTTATGATAAGGCGCAGCGCATCCACTTTGCTATTCAAGGCTCAAAACTTGCCGTCATTCAACGAGCAGGGCATACCTCAACGGTAGAAGAGCCTGAGCAGGTCAACCACAATATTGAGTGGTTTTTAAGCCTGCTGGATTAAGGCAGTTGTCTTTACTGAACAAAACGAGCGTCAGTCATGTGACGCTGGCCTAGTTAAGCTTGATTTTATCTTTAAGCAAAAATTCCATTAAGGCTTTTTGGGCATGCAAGCGGTTTTCGGCCTCGTCCCAGACCACAGAGCGGGGGTCATCAAGCATATCATGTGAGATTTCCTCGCCGCGGTGGGCTGGTAAGCAGTGCATAAACAGCACCTCAGGGTCAGCTTTGTCTAACATAGAAGGCGTGACTTGATAAGGCGCAAAGCGGCGAGCCCGAGTATTTTGTTCGCTTTCTTGGCCCATACTGGCCCAGACATCGGTGACAATTAAATGCGCATCTTTGGCCGCATCTTGCACATCATCAACCAAGCTTACGCAGTGCTTGAACTTTTCCATCAGCTCAGGGTTGGGCTCAAAGCCATAAGGTGCAGCCACACGAAGCTCAAAGCCAAACTGATTTGCCGCAGCCATAAACGAGGAGCACATGTTATTGCCATCGCCTACCCAAGTGACAATCTTATCTTTAATACTGCCGCGGTGCTCATAAAAGGTCTGCATATCAGCCAATAGCTGGCAGGGGTGGAAGTCATCGGTTAGCGCATTGATAATAGGTACAGAGGAGTATTGGGCAAATTTTTCTACCTTTTCATGCTCAAAGGTACGAATCATAATAATATCGACCATGCTTGAGATGACCCGTGCTGAGTCTTCAATCGGCTCACCGCGGCCAAGCTGGGTATCTTTGGGGGATAAAAAGATGGCATGACCACCAAATTGTCCCATACCCGTTTCAAATGAAATGCGGGTGCGGGTAGAGGACTTTTCAAAAATCATGCCCAAGGTACGGCCCACGAAGGGCTGATATACTTCGCCTGCATGCTGCATTTTTCGAAGCTCACTTGCACGCTTAATTAAAGCTTCAAGCTCGGCGGGAGACAAATCAAGTAGAGTTAAAAAATGGCGCACGCTCATGGGACTCTCTTTAAATCGGCTATTAATGGATAAGGGGTTTCGCTAAAGATAAATCAGTAAAAGCTAAGTTAACAAATAGATTAGTAAACTCTCAGTATAGCGAACTTTTTGGGGTTGTGAAAACAGTTCAAGGCCATTTATTTCACACACCTCTCATTAAATTCGCTTTAAAAATGGCCTAAGTACAATGTTTTAGTCCGCTAGAGCACCTCGTTTCAGTCCGCTAGAGCACTTCGCGCAGTGGCCGCTGAGTAACCCGGCACAATAATTCATAACCTAAAGTATGTGCAGACTCAGCAATCTCATCGACGCTTGGCGCACCGAGCTCAGGGTCGCCCCACAGCATTACTTGGCTGCCCACTTTGGGGTTTGGGACATCGGTTAAGTCAATGGCAATCATATCCATGGCGACGCGGCCAATGACTGGGCATTTATAACTGCTATGCTCGCCTGCCAACTGAACGCTGACCCAAGCTGAGCCATCTACCACACGCGGATAGCCATCTCCGTAGCCGATACTAACAATGCCTTTTACAATGGGGCGGTTGGCCACGAAGCGGCTGCCATAACCCACAGAGGTGCCCGCTGCAATATTGTGAATGGCCATTAAACTGGCTTTAAAGCTCATCACCGGTTTTAGCTTGAGCGTCTGAGCACTAACGCCTTCAACAGGAGAGCTGCCATACAGCATAATACCGGGGCGCACCCAATCAAAATGGCATGCTTTAAAATTTAAAATACCCGCCGAATTGCATAAAGAGGCCTTAATATTGGGGTCTACTTGCTCACGTAACTGCTGCAATGCTTGGGTAAAGGTGTCAATTTGTTTGGCATTAGAGGGATGGTTTGGTGCATCGGCATTGGCAAAGTGGCTGGTCAATATCAGCTCGTAGCCTGCATCCACTAAGCTTTGGGCCACATCGCCTAATTCATCAGATTCAAAGCCTAAACGGTTCATACCGGTATTTAGCTTAAGCCAGACCGTACGGCAAGGCGAGTTTTCGGGCGGTAAATGATTCAGCGCCCACTGTACTTGGTCTTGATGATGAATGATGCTTTGGCACTGAGCCTCAATGGACTGCTGCCATTCTGTTTCGCTAAATACGCCCTCAATAAGCACCAAAATCTTGTCCCAGCCAAGCTCACGGATATGCTGAGCCTCAGTGAAGCACGCCACGCCGAGGCCATCTGCGTCTTTTAATGCCGGCAAGCAGTGTGCTATACCATGGCCATAAGCATCGGCTTTGACCATCGCCAGTACCTTGGTGGTATCAGGCACAGTATCAATGACACAGTTTAGGTTATGGGTTAAGGCTTTAGAATCAAGAATTATTGAGGCACTACGCATGATTAACACTCACAGTTTAAATAGGGCTTGCTCACCCATTAAAAAATATAAGGCGGCTGAGCCTCAGTGAACGCAAGCTCAGTAGTTTTTTATGTTTAATTTTACTTTTTTATTTTAAGGGGCCAGATGTAGATTGGGATTAGCCCAAAATACGCCACAGCATAAACACAACAGCCACGATATAAAATAGCGGCGACAACCAACCAACAACTTGAGTGGCAATGGCAACACTGATGACAAACCCTGCCAAAGCTATCCAGTCGCGGCGTCTGTCATTGAGCATATCCGCGCGGATTTGTTGTATTTCACGCAGTTGCTCATCTTGCCTAGCACCTTGAGAGGCCAAGCTTTGTAGTCCTTGGTCTAGCAGTTTGGGCACTTGGGCAGTTGACAGTAACAGCTCAGGTAATTGTTCGCGCAGCTGACGCATATTACGCACCGGATCAAGCTGCTCTTTTACCCAGCCGGTTAAAATAGGCTTGGCAAGTGACCAAATATCAAGCTCTGGGTATAAGTCGCGACCTAGACCCTCGACATGAACCAACGTCTTTAACAGCAGCATCAACTGCGGCGGGATACTCATATGATGACGACGGGCGATGTCTAAAATCTGCATCAAGACCCCAGCAAAGTCGATCTCATTAATCGGCTTTAATACCATAGGCGCTACAGTACGGCGCATATCTCGGGTGAGGGCATGTTTATCAGTATTGGGCGGTATCCAGCCAGCGCGGCTGACGATATCGACCAAGTTACTAAAATTGTTGTTCATCACCGCAAGCAGCATACGTGCCACAATCATCTGGTCATCGGGCGACAGCTCACCCATAATGGCACAATCTAGACCAATATATCGAGGATATTGACGATAAGCTTCAGGGGTATCGGCAGGTAGGGTCTCGACAAAGACGTTGCCTGGGTGCATGTCAGCGTGAAAGAAGTTATCACGAAATACTTGGGTAAAAAAGATGGTTAAGCCTTTTTCTGCCAGCGCGGCACGGTCATAGCCAAGCTTATCAAAGACTTCGGTGTGTGAGATGGGCACGCCAACGATACGCTCCATAACCATCACATTTTTTGAAGAGGCATACACTTCAGGCACATACATCATCGATGAGCCTAAGAAGTTGTTGCGCATTTTGGTGGTATTATCTGCCTCAAAGGTCAGATCCAGCTCATTGAGCATAATCTGACGATAGTCTTCGACCACATCAATAATGCGTACTGCTCGAGCCGCTTCAATACGGGCTGAGGCCCATTGAGCCAAGTCGCGCAGCAGCTCAAAGTCTGCCACGATTTGCTCACGGATATCTGGGCGTACCACCTTAACCACCACCTCGCGGCCATCATGTAAGGCGGCTGTGTGCACCTGAGCTATGGAGGCGGCGGCCAGAGGCTTGGTATCAAAGCGGGCAAATAAATCATTGATGCTATCCCCCAGACCCAGCTTAGCATCTTGGATTTGAGTGATAGCAATATTGACATCAAAGGGCTTTACTCGGTCTTGTAGCTGCACCAATTGCGCGATAATCTCGGGGGTGACCAAGTCGCGGCGGGTGGAGAGCAGTTGGCCAAGCTTTAAAAATAAGGTACCCATCTCCTCTAGGGCAAATTTCACCCCATTGGGCTGATGGCTTTTGCCCCAAGCGGCTGGGTGCGACTTAATCATACGGGCCACGGATTGTAGCTGCGGCGCATCTTCTAAAGGTAAGTGGGTATCAAGGCGATAATGTGCAGCGATGCGCCAAAGCTCAAGAAGGCGTTTGCGATGAGATAACAGCATGTAAAGCGGGCCCATTTTAAAAGGTGTGAAAAATATAGCTAAACGTTAACGCTATAAAGGCTCAAATAGTTGACCTTAATGATACCACGGGTCAGTCATTTTAAGAATGGGTTAAGCGCCATTGTGAGCACAATTGTCCGCGCAGATTTATCGACTTAATCTTATATTCAGGACAAAAAAAGCCGCCTTGAGTCAGGCGGCAGTAGTTAGATACAAACCGTGAAGATAGAAGCTGTACACAATAAGCCGATGAATAAAGGATTACTGAGTAGAGTTAGGCTCAGCCCCTGCTTTTAGGCGGGCTTGTTCCGCTTTTATCATCGCCAGGCGTGCCTCTTCACGCTGCACATCAGCACGCAGTTTAAGCAGCTGCTGCTTTAAGTCGTCTACTTCCGCCTCTACCTCAGGGTCCACTGGGGCATTACCAGCTACCTCATTCGCCCAGTCAGCGACATCATTAAAAGCATGCTTGGCGGTATGTGACACATTGCCTTTAAGAGACTTGATTAATAGACCTAACTGCATCGCCGCCGTACTACCAATAATAGGCTCAAGTTGGCCGGCAATATCAGGATTAAACCCTGAGATAAGCTGCTTTAGCTGCATTAATATGCGGTAATCCCCCTCAATAGGCAAGTTGCCACTGGCATCTCGCAATAAGTTTAACAGCTCGGCTAAGTTTTCGACCTTAATGGTGCAATCTGGTAAGCTGCGGCCAAGGGCGGTATATTCTTGCCAAGCTTGGCTGCGCTCATCTTGCACACCGCCTGCGGTCTCAAACAAACCTGCGTGCAGGTGGCTGACCGGCTCAAATCTAATGTGACTGTCATTAAAATGCACATCTATATTAAAGCTCGGTACCGCCATAGTTAAGCGCAGCACTTTACCTGACAGCGGCAACAATCCCGCCTTGGTAATTTGATCGCTTAAGATCGCAAAGTTCACCAGTTTTTCTGCAGCAGTTAAAAGCAAAACTGTTATCATAAAATACCGCCTAATAAAGAGATGTAAGTCTGTTAAGTGGGTGCAGCGCTATAGGTTTTTCTTATCAAACCTGCTATTTTTTGAAGCCGCGATGCACCGCAACAATACCTGCCGTTAGGTTGTGATAGTCACAGTTTACAAAACCTGCATTTTCCATCATACCTTTCAGCGTTTGCTGATCTGGGTGCATACGAATCGATTCTGCCAAATACTGATAGCTTTCAGAATCATTGGCCACGATTTTGCCCATAAGCGGTAAGGCAGTAAATGAATAAAGATCATAGGCTTTTGATAGTGGCTCAAAGATAGGCTTTGAGAATTCCAAAATAAGCAGGCGGCCACCTGGCTTAAGCACACGGTACATAGCGCGCAGCGCTGCATCTTTATCCGTGACGTTACGCAGACCAAAGCTGATGGTCAATAAATCAAAGCTTTCATCTTCAAAAGGTGATAAGGTTTCAGCATTAGCCAATACAAAGTCAACGTTATTACAGCCTGCGTTAATCAAACGCTCACGGCCGACATCGAGCATGGCCGCGTTAATATCAGATAAGACAACGCGGCCATTACGCCCCACCTCGCGGCTAAAGGCTTTGGCCAAATCCCCTGTACCGCCGGCGATATCTAACACTTGCTGACCGGCACGTACCCCAGATAAGCTAATGGTATAGCGCTTCCATAGACGGTGAATACCAAAAGACATTAAGTCGTTCATGATGTCATATTTTTTGGCCACAGAGGTAAAGACATCAGCCACTTTGGCTTGTTTTTCTGCTTTTTTGACTTTTTTATAGCCAAAGTGAGTCTCTTCTAGACCATCGGTGTCTGGGGTGTGCGGGTTGTTGATGTCATCTTTTGGGTTAAAGCGCGGCAAGCCTGATTGACCTGTATATTTTACAAAATCATCTTCAGCAGGCTGATTGGCAGCAGACGCTTTGGGTGTATCTTGGCTAAAAGGGCGGGTGGTTTGTTGACCTTGCGGGGTGCCGGCAGGTAACTCGCTCACATCACTAAACTGGGTGTTTAACACAGTGGTTTTTTGGCTATCCGTGGCAGCACTTGACTGCAACGACTGCTGCACTTTGGCATTGGTATCTTGGTTGTGGCTCAAGCTTTGTTTTACCAAGTCATTTTGTAGGTTGGCTGTGTTGTCTAAGATAGGGTTTGAAGGCGTGGCGTTGTCTGATTGGCTCATTATCGATCCTGATTTTAATAATAAAAATTTAATAATAAAGACATGAAGGGTTTAAAAGGATTGGCGGCTGTGGGTCGCTACATAAGGGGTCGTCTTATATCAGTGCTGACTGTACCCTTAATGATACCTGAAATTAGTGGGGGATGCTTAAGCTGATCCCCCAATTTTGCCGCTTTCTCTGGTTTTGCCAGTCAAAGCACTGTTGACTGGGGCGCTCTTTTTAAAGCGAGTAAGGCATCGCTTAATTATGCGCTGTGTACTTGGTCAATAATCTGTAGTTCACGCTCGCAAAACGGATCAATAAAGCTGCCCACACTTTTTAATGGTTTCATGGCCGCAAAGCCTGAGTCGATGAAATCATATAAAGGCTGAAGATTGCGCTTATAGGCTTGTTTTTTAGCCAGCTTAAAGGTTTTTTGCAAAATAAAAGAGTTTAAATACTTGTCACTGCGGTAACACACCTGCTTTAAATCTTCAATTTGTTGACGGCGTGCTTGCTCATCATTGACCGCCACATAAGCGGCCTGCATATTATCCTCATTCACCTCTAGGTTATTGTCAAGCAGCCACTGCGCCAGTTTCAAATCCAATTTGGTTGAGGTAATCGCAGTCTCTACACCCAAGGTACCGGTCTCTAGGGCTGCAGTAGGCGCAAGTTTCTCAAGCTTTTGCGCTTTGGGTACAATCACCTCAAGCTGACGCACGATCTGATCTAAGCTGTCGCCACCGTACAAGTGATTTAAAAAATACTCAGCCATAGGTTTGTTTTTGGGCTGTGAAAATAGCTCAGCGTGGGTGCGGCGAATACGGTCTTTTTGCCAGTTTTGCACTTGGCTAAGCTTGGTAGTTAGCTCAGGATTATTATGGTGTGGCAACTCCCAATACTGTTTTAGATGGGTATTTAGATTAGATAAAGCAGACATACGATGGCTCCTAAACACTGTTCATTAAAAAAGGGGCAAGTAAAAAATAAAAAAATAGCTTGTTAAAATGCTAAACCGCCATTTGCGTTGTCACAAATTTATGGCATTGTAGTAAAAAATTGATTTATAGTTGGCTTTTTGGATGCCCACTTACATAAGTTACTCAAAGGCTATTTTATCAAACCTTATTTTAATTATGATAATACTATAAGTAAGGGCTAGATAATATCAAAGCCTAGCATGATTAATATGTATAAGGCCTGTATAAGCTGTTTTTCTTCTGAGTGTTGAATAGTTGCATGACAAGGGCTGTGGGTCATACAACAGCAGGCATAGATGCTAGATAAGTTATAAATGACACGTCATAAAAAATAAGACACACTCAATTGATTATTGGACGATTTGAATAATAAGGATTCACTGATGGCTAAGCAAAACCAAATCGACGCTAAAGAGATTCGCATTGACGCTGATCCTTTAAGCACCTTTCATATGGACGAAGAGACACTGCGATTAGAGCTGGTTAAGGCGCAATATGCGCTACGAGAGACCCGTCAGCAAGGGCAAGCCACAGGACTGTTGGTGTTGGTCAATGGTATGGAGCTATCTGGTAAAGGGGCTGCGGTGACTCAGCTGCGTCAGTGGGTCGATCCTAGACTACTAAACGTCGAAGCCAATATTGGCACCTTGCCCAGTGAGTATGAGCCCCTATGGCAAGCGCATGTGGCCAAGCTACCGCGCCATGGCAACATCACCGCCTACTTCGGTAACTGGTATGCCGACTTAATGGAAGGGGTGCTACAAAAAATGAAGCAGGATAAAAACAAATCTCAACACAATGAGCTTGCTGACTGGGAGGCGTATCTGCGCGGTCAATTACAGGTCTTGTCTGAATTTGAAACCGACTTAATCAACAACCATACCAAACTGTTAAAGTGTTGGTTTCATATAGATGAGCGCACCTTAAAGTCGCGCCTTAAAGATAACAAGGCTGATCCTGAGTGGTTATATCACATGGACTGGCAGGATAAAAAACGGGTGAAACAGTTTAATGACATTGCCAAAATCATCTTAAGTCAGCAATCAGATTGGGTCATCATAGATGGCTCTGACCCTGAAGAGGGCGGGGATAAGCATGACAAAAAGTCCCATAAAGACTTGGGCTATAGTGAGGCGGCCAGCTTACAGTTTTGCCATGAAGTGCTGCATGCAACGCAGTCAGCTTTAATCAGCAGTCAACAAAATGACAGCAAACATCCTTTGGTATCGCAAGTCAGCCGCAATATCAATGCCGCTTTTTCATGGGCAGATGTGCCTGATAAGCTCACCGATATAGATGATCCTGATATGGGTAAGTCAGATTACCAAAAAGCTTTGATCAAAAAGCAAGAGCGCTTAGCTGAGCTATTACGAGCCCGTGCCAACTCTGAGGGCAAAGGCGGCAGACAGGGCAAATCTGCTGCCAAAAATCACCATGTGGTGTTTGCTTTTGAGGGCATGGATGCTGCCGGCAAGGGCGGCGCAATCAAGCGTTTGGTGGCACTGTTAGACCCACGTGAATATCAGATTTATAACATATCAGCACCCAACCAGATGGAGCTACAGCACCCTTATTTATGGCGCTTTTGGCGACGGATGCCGGAGTTTGCGCCCAATCTAAAAGAGGAGCGCTTAAGCCGAGTGGCCATCTTTGATAGAACCTGGTATGGCCGAGTATTGGTCGAGCGCATCGAAGGTTTTGCCAGTGAGGCGGCCTGGCAGCGGGCGTATGAAGAGATTAACCGTATGGAGCGGGACTTGGTAGATAAAGGGACCATTGTCATCAAGTACTGGCTGGCCATAGACAAGCAAGAGCAGCTCGACCGCTTTGAGGACAGAAAAGATACGCCGCACAAGCAGTTTAAACTGACCGAAGATGATTGGCGCAACCGAGACAAGTGGCATGAGTATGTACAGGCGGCAGCGGATATGTTGGCGCGTACCAATACTAAGCATGCACCTTGGCATGTGGTGGCCACCAATGACAAGCGAACTGCACGTTTGGCTGTGCTTGATCATGCCATTGCTCAGCTTGAAAAAGTCATTAAAACTTAATCAAAAAAAACAGCGGTTTCAAGTTGCATCGGACAAGGGTATAATATGCAGAATTTATGCCCCAACAGGTATAATTGATAGTTATTAATGCCGACAACTTTCCCATAGACTTTATCAAGTAAGCCTTGATTGCTGGTGCGATCAAGGTTATTACAGTTGTCGTATGTCTCGATCAAACGGACTTGTACTAATTCATTGAAGCCCCGATCTCTCGGGGTTTTACATTTTCACATCCGATTGGCTCAGAAATCTCATGCTTCCAAAGTCAACTACATCAAGTAGCGCCCAGTTTACGGGTTCGAAAAAAGCTAATATACTTTTTGGTCTATTCCTGTTTGTCATGACCGCATATTTTATGTGGTGGGGCTTGGATTATACCAATCACCAGCAGACGCCATTATTTATCGTGGCTACCGTGTTTGGCATATTTATGGCCTTCAACATTGGGGGGAACGATGTTGCGAACTCCTTTGGTACATCGGTAGGCGCGGGTACTTTATCCATTCCGCAAGCCTTGGCCATTGCCGCCATTTTTGAGGTATCTGGGGCGGTGCTTGCTGGTGCTGAGGTAACCGATACCATTCGTAAAGGTATTGTTGATTTAGATGCCTTATCAGTGACGCCCAACCAGTTCATCTATGTGATGTTATCGGCGTTGATTGCCGCAGCGTTCTGGCTATTGTTTGCTACCAAAAAAGGCTTACCGGTTTCTACCACGCACTCCATTATTGGTGGGGTAGTGGGCAGCTCGATTGTTATGGGTATTCAAGTGGGCGGGCCTTCATTGGCATTTTCTACCGTGCACTGGGATCAAATAGGACAAATTGCTTTATCTTGGGTCTTGTCACCTTTATTAGGTGGTATACTGGCGTATGTGCTATACAGCCAAATTAAAGTCAATATTTTGTCTTATAATGACCGTGTTGAAGCCCGAGTTAAAGAGCTTAAAGCGGCCAAAAAAGCACTAAAAAAACGCCATAAAGAATGGATCAATGAGTTGGCTGAGTCGCTACAGGTGTCCTATACGTCAAAGATGGTACGTGACCAAGAGATTTATAAAGACGAGGATACCGAACGAGATGATCTAGAGACAGATTACTATCAAGAGCTTTATGACATCGAGCGTGAAAGAGACAGCATTGATACTCTAAAAGCATTGCGTCAATGGGTGCCTTTGGTGGCCGCATTAGGCGGTGTGGTTATGACTTCTATGGTGGTGTTTAAAGGCCTACAAAACGTTGATATGAGTCTAACCACGTTAAATGGCTTCTTAATCATGATTATGATTGGGGCGCTTATTTGGCTGACGACCTTTATTTATACTAAGAGTATTAAAGGCAAGCAGAAAGAAGACTTGGGCCGTGCTACCTTTATTTTGTTTAGCTGGATGCAGGTATTTACTGCAGCAGGCTTTGCATTTAGCCATGGTGCCAATGATATCGCCAACGCTGTGGGTCCTTTTGCAGCCATCATGGACGTTATTCGTACCAATAGTATCGCCAGCGAAGCGGCGGTACCTAGCGCGGTTATGGTCACCTTTGGTGTCGCCTTAATTGTGGGCTTATGGTTTATTGGTAAAGAGGTTATCCAAACTGTGGGTACCAATTTGGCCGAGATGCATCCTGCGTCAGGCTTCTCAGCTGAGTTATCAGCAGCAGCGGTAGTCATGGGCGCCTCTATGCTGGGTCTACCTGTTTCTAGTACGCATGTGCTTGTGGGTGCGGTATTGGGTATTGGTATGGTGAATAAAAACACCAACTGGGGGTTGATGAAACCAATCGGTTTGGCTTGGGTAGTTACGTTACCTGCTGCCGCTACCATGTCTATGGTCAGCTACTTAATTTTAAGCAACGTGTTTTAAGCGTATAGAGCCCCTAAGCGTCGCTAAATAGACTTAAAAAGCCCTCAATTAGTGTGAGGGCTTTTTTGTGTTTGGCTTAATAGCTTATTAAAAGATAAGGGGCTTAAACGTTTTTACCGTGCTGTTTTTGCTGAATGCTTTTAGCAATTTTATAGCACTCATTGATGTGGTCGTTCGCGATTTTTTTGAAAATCATATAGCCCATGGTAGCGGCCACAAGCTGGCCACCTAGTGGAATGAATTTAGTCACTTGCTTGGCAACAATACGGCCACCATAACCTTGAACTGTCTTTTTCACCACACCACGAGTTGCCATTAGGCCAGCAAAATCAACAGCACGGTTTTTCATCTCATTCCAATGCACTTCTTTGGCATCTAAGTCGATGGCAGATTCACGCTCAGAGATAAGGCCAAAACGCTCACTGATTTCAGGCAGTAATTGGGTCAAAATACCTGCATCAATGGCCACGTCCATAAAAGGAACCGGAATAATGGCGGCGCCCGCTGAGTATTTGGCACGTTTTTTTACCAGTTGCTCACACTCTTTTTTTACTTGCTCTAAGTTTAGATCCGGATCAATGGTTTCAGGGAGTTTTTCTGCTGCAGGAACAGTTATCATAAAGTATCCTTAAATGAAGGGTGAGAAGTTATAAGGTTGCCCATTAAATGGCGTTATGTGCTAATTTTAAAGAATTGCACTTTTGACACAAGTGGCAGTTTGTATCTTTACGCCTGCTGTCGCTAAATTTTGTAAATATATGATTATTTTATTTTAATACCGTTTTTGAGTATTTGACCCCATATTAATATAAACCCAACTAGAGTTGAATAAAGACCACCATGCTAAAGTTAACCCCCAGATTTACCGGCACCTTGCCTGATGATTTACCTGCCTGTTTTACCCAGATGTATCAACAAGCCCCGACCCTGACGCGCCTATTTTTGGCACGTGGCATTCAAAGTGACCAAGACTTAGACTATGGGTTATCTGCGCTACTGCCCGCGCAAGGTCTGAGCGATGTCGATGAAGCGGTGACGCTGATGGATGAGGCCATTGAGGCCCAGCGGCGTATTTTGATTGTTGGTGATTTTGATTGTGACGGAGCGACCAGTACGGCGCTGATGATGCGCATCCTGTCACAGATGGGTGCCGTAGTAGATTTTGTGGTGCCGGATCGTTTTAAATATGGCTATGGCCTGACGCCTGAGATAGTACAGCTGGGTATAGAGCAGTACCAGCCGGATATGATTATTACTGTAGATAATGGCATCTCAAGCCATGAGGGGGTTGATAAGGCCATTGCCAATGGCATTAAGGTAATTATCACCGATCATCACCTCACCACTAAGAGCAAGCCTAATGCCCATGCTGTGGTGAATCCCAATCAGCTGGGCTGCTCATTTGAGAGTAAGGCCTTGGTGGGCGTAGGCGTGGCCTTTTATCTGCTCGGGCGTCTGGCCAAGTACCGCCGAGAAGCGGGGCGATCAACGGCCCAAGTGAGCCGTTATTTAGACTTAGTGGCCTTGGGGACCATCGCCGATGTGGGCGTGCTTGATCACAACAACCGCATCTTGGTCAATCACGGCTTGGCTGCGATAAGAGCAGGGCGCTGCTCGCTGGGTATATTGGCGCTGCTTGAGCTGGCGGGGCGTGATTACCAAAAGATGAGCGTACAAGACTTTGGCTTCGTCATTGGCCCCCGTATCAATGCGGCAGGGCGCATGGACAATATGCGTATTGGTATTGAATGCTTGATGGCCGATGACATGAGTGACGCCAAGCGTTTGGCCTTTGAGCTTGATAAGCTGAACAAGGAGCGCCGCTATGTTGAGGGCGAGATGCGTGAGCAGGCCGATGAGATTTTACGTCAGCTGCAGCCAAACTCAGACCGCAGTCAGGCACAGACGACTGATGAGCAAAGTGATGATAGTGATGATAGTTTAAAGCAACAAGCAGAGTCTTTTACTGATAAGGCACAGCCGCGCAGTTTGATTTTGTATCAAGACAACTGGCATCAAGGGGTTATTGGTATTGTGGCCGGCCGTCTTAAAGAAAGCCATTATCGACCTGCCATTGTATTTGCTCCGGCAGATGATACTCAGCTTGACGGGCAAGATGCGATTAAAGGCTCAGCACGCTCCATCCCAGGCATTCATATTCGTGATGCCATAGAGCGCATCGCAGAGAGCCATCCTGAGCTGATTACCCACTTTGGTGGGCATGCTATGGCAGCGGGGCTTACGCTTAAAAGAAAGGATTTTAAGGCGTTTGCTGAGGCATTTGAGCTGCAAATGCAAAGTGTGGAGGCTTCGGTATTTGAGGAGCAGCAGTTCACCGATGGTCAACTGCTGGCAGAAGACTTTAGATTACAGTTCGTTGAGGCTTTGACACAAAACCATATCTGGGGTCATGGTTTTGTGCCACCGCAGTTCGATGGTGTGTTTGATGTGGTGCAGGCGCGAATTTTAAAAGACAAGCATTTAAAGCTATCGCTAAAATACCCTGGGGTGATGTATCCTATTGATGCCATCTGGTTTAACTATGACCCCAAAAAGTGGGATTACCGTGCCCAACAAGTACATGTATTGTTTGAGCTTAGTATTAATGAGTGGCAGGGTAATCAAAATATTCAGCTGATGGTAAAGGACGTAGCGGTCACCCAAATTAGCCCCTAAGCCGCTATGAATTAAATGACTATTTGACCAAGCGGATAGAAGGCAAATGCCAGTCAAAGCGCAGTGCCAACACGCGAATAAAGAAAATAACGCCGAGGGTGATCAAATCGTTCATACCGGTTTGCACCCCAAGCGCATCTAATAAAAAGTAAAAGCAGGAGCCAATCACGCTGGCGGTAATATAAATCTCTTTTTGTAATACCAGTGGAATTTCATTACAAATAATATCACGAACCAAGCCGCCAACAATGGCCGTACAGACTGCCATTAAAATGGCAATGACCGGTGCCACGCCTTGTGATAACGCTACCTTAAGTCCAATGACGCTAAAAGCGGCCAGACCCACAGCATCAAAAAGCTTCAAGGCAGTATCAATCTTGTGATACAAATGAAAAAATATTTGTAGTGCCAATGAGGTAATGGTAATCACAATCACATAGTTCAAATCTGTCATCCAAAATAAAGGATGGCGATTGAGCACCACATCACGGATAGTTCCGCCGCCAATGGCATTAGCCATAGACACCAAAATACAGCCAGCGATATCGAACCCTTTGTGCTGGGCAAGTAAGGTGCCCGCGATGGCACACGCAATTACTCCGATCATATCGAAGATATAAATTAAGATATCGGGACTAACAATATAATTTGGCATGGCATCATCACATAAAATTAAGCAAAGACAGTTGAGAGGGGGTATAAGTCGCTTATTATTCGGGGCGTATTATATAGTTAAAGTCTAACTAAAGGCAGTGTAAGCAAAATTAAAAACCATTATTGTCATAAATAGCAGCGCCTAACTTTTTTATGCTGCAAATTAAAAGGCCTCTGAGTAAGAGACCTTTATCATTAATTGCCATGTGTTGTGAGCGTATTGCTAAAATGGCGTTATTTTAACACTCGAAGACCGGCTTTATTTTCACGTTTGGGCTTGTCACTTGTGGCAGGTTTGGACTTAGTAGGCTGAGGTTCTTGCTCCAAAGGGGTGTAATTATCATATTCACTGGGGTCAAAAGGCATGCCCACGGTCTGATCTTCTTTGGCAAAAATGGCCATAACTGCCTGCATAGGAATCCAAAGCTCACGTGACACACCACCAAAGCGGGCATTAAAGCTGATGTAAGTGTTGTCCATATTCATATTACCCGTAGCGCGACTGGCAATATTCAGCACAATCTGACCATTTTGTACATGCTCAGTAGGAATGACTAAATTGTCTTGGGTGGCATCTACTAAGATGTAAGGGGTTAATGCATTGTCCTCCATCCATTCATAAAAGGCACGAATCAGATAGGGGCGAGTGGGCGTTAAAGTCGGCTCTTGTGACATAGTCATCTCTTTTTATTTATTTGATTTACTGGGGTTATGAATAGGCTGACAGTATAGCCAGCCACAAGCTACTCGATAGACCTCAAAAAGCTTTCACGCTCAAAAATACGCTTTTGATACTCAAGCAGCGGCCGGATTAAATGCGCTGGCAACTCAATTTGCATCTCTTCTAAGCGGTATAGCATAGCGCCAAGCAGCACATCACACCAGCCAAAATCATCGGACATAAAATAGCTACTATTGCCAAATACTGGCGCTAATGTGACCAGTGCATCAGACAGTTTGCGACGGGCAATTTTGGCCTGATCAGGATTGAGGCTGTCTTTATGGGTTAATAAAATACGCCCAAGCTTTAGCCAATCATTTTGAATGCGCCACGCCAATTGACGTTGTAAGGCTTTTGACTTAGGCGTATCAGGCAGAAGCTTGTGTCCGTGGTATCTGTCTTCAAGATACTCAAAAATAACGTTTAGCTCATAGAGGCTAAAGTCGCGATGTACCAATACGGGTAGGGTATTGTAAGGATTGAGTTGACGCAAATCCTCGGGACGTTCGCTGTCTAATAAAGACAAATAATACTTTAGCTGTTTTTCAGCCAACAAAAACCTGACAACGTGGCTATCGTAGCCATCATCGGCATACAGGACAAGCTGGCTATCAGGGATATCTCTAGGATCAATCATGGACTACAAAAGGCAATAAATAGACTAGCATCGTAACCAAACTGCTCAAGTTAATCAATAGTAGAATCTTTAATGCCAGCCTGCAAGCATTCAACGCCATCCCTTAGATTTATAAAGTATAGCCATAAAAAAAGACGATAGAGAATCTATCGTCTTTTTTGGTTTACTGAGCTATTTAGGCTTAGGCAGACTATTTTACGTCTTTCCAGAACTCTTTATTTAGTAAGTAAACTGGGATTAATAAAATTAGCAAGAAGATAATCACGAAGAAGCCATAGCGTTGACGGTCTTCACGAACAGGCTCTGCCATCCAAGCCATAAAGTTGACGAGGTCACCCACACGGCTGCGGTATTCTTCTTCGCCCAACTGGTTTTGTAAGTTCATCAAAACGTGAGGCATAGCAGCATTGTGCAGCACTAGGTTGTTCGCGCCCCAAGGACGGCTAGGATCTTCATAGAAGCTAAGTAGGTATGTGTATACCCAGTCATCACCACGTAGACGTGTCTCTAAAGATAAATCAGGTGGTGGCGCGCCAAACCAAGAGGCTTGAATTTCAGGGTCAATACCGTTGTCAATTTGATCACCGATTTGATCTGAAGTAACCAATAAGTACTTCTCAACCAATTCAGGTGGAATCTCTAAGTCTTGAGCAATACGTGAATGACGCACGTATTTAGCCGTATGACAGCCTGCACAGTAGTTCATGAACATGGTAGCACCACGCTGCAAAGAACCTTTGTTAGCAAAGTCGATAGGGGCTGTGCTACACGCTAAATGCTCTTCCACACCATCTGCGTTGGTAAAGGTGCCGCAGCCTTCACCACCTGCTGCTTGAGCAGAGGTAGTGGCGGCTAGTGTTAAAGCAACACCAAATCCGAAGCCGGTCAATGATTTAGTTAAAGCACTCATTAGTGACCTCCAGTAACGCGTTCAGGTGGCTGCTTACATGTCTCAATTGATGTATAAATAGGCATCAATAAGAAATATAAGAAGTACAAGATAGTAAAGATACGGCCTAGGATAGTGTTCACTGGAGTAGCAGGTGCCACACCTAAGTAACCTAGTACTAAGAAGCTAACTACGAAGATACCTAGCGCAATCTTAGATAAAATACCTTTGTAACGAATAGACTTCACAGGTGAACGGTCTAACCATGGCAATAAGAACAACATGGCAATCGCACCACCCATCGCAATAACACCACCTAACTTATCAGGAACTGCACGTAAAATTGCATAAAATGGCGTGTAGTACCAAACTGGGGCAATGTGTGGCGGAGTCTTCAATGAGTTAGCCACTTCGAAGTTTGGTTTTTCTAAGAAGAAACCACCACCTTCTGGGAAGAAGAAGATAACAGCAAAGAAGATGATAAAGAATACCACTATACCCACTAAGTCATGCACAGTGTAGTAAGGGTGGAATGGAACACCGTCTAAAGGTACGCCGTTTTTATCTTTTAGCTTCTTAATATCAACGCCATCAGGGTTGTTTGAACCCACATGGTGTAGCGCCACTAAGTGAATGAATACTAAGCCTACTAATACCAATGGAATGGCCACAACGTGTAGGGCGAAGAAACGGTTAAGGGTAATACCAGAGATTAGGTAGTCACCACGAACCCATTCAGCAAGGCCGTCACCAATGACAGGAATAGCTGCAGGTAAGTTAAGAATAACCTGAGCACCCCAAAATGACATGTTACCCCAAGGAAGTAGGTAACCGAAGAAGCCTTCTGCCATTAGACATAGGTAGATACCCATACCAATTAGCCAGATAAGCTCACGAGGCTTCTTATATGAGCCATAGAGCATACCGCGGAACATATGCAGGTAGACCACTACGAAGAAGGCAGAAGCACCGGTAGAGTGCATGTAGCGAATCAACCAGCCGCCTTTAACATCACGCATGATGTATTCAACAGAAGCAAACGCGCCTTCAGCACTTGGGTTAAACATCATGGTCAGCCAAATACCAGTCACTAACTGGTTGACCAACACAATCATTGATAAAACACCGAAGAAATACCAAAAGTTGAAGTTCTTTGGTGCGTAGTACTTCGACATATGGTATTCATACGTCTCAGTCGCGGGGAAGCGGGCATCAACCCAGCTCATCATCTTTTTACCAAAACTCATGATCATGCCTCCCCAATAGTTAAGATAGGACCATCAACACTGTAGTCAGGTATTGGTAGGTTTAGTGGGGCAGGTACACCGCTGTACACGCGTCCAGCTAGGTCGTATTTTGAACCATGGCATGGGCAGAAGAAACCACCGAACCAATCACCACCACCTAAGTCAGCTGCACCTACTTCTGGGCGATAGTTTGGTGCGCAGCCCAAATGGGTACAAACACCTTCTACTACCAAGACAGTAGGCTCACGTGAGCGGGTTTCGTTTTTGGCGTATTCAGGTTGCACTGAAGCCTCAGATTGTGGGTCACTTAATAAAGGCGTTACTTTAGTTAAGTTTTCCAACATCTCAGGAGTACGCTTGACGACGAAGATTGGTTTACCACGATATTTCACCACAATCATTTGACCATCTTCAATGGCACTAATGTCTTGGGTAACGGCAGCACCTGCAGCTTCAGCCTTCGCACTTGGATACCAAGAGCGAACAAATGGCGTGGCCACCGATGCAACTCCTACTGCGCCAATAGCGGCAGTTGAAGCGATCAGAACTCTACGGCGTTTTATGTTGACGCCTTCGGCATGGCTCATTAAAAACTTCCTCCAGATAAAAGTCATGAAATGACGGCACCTAGTATATAAGTAACTCGTACAGTTTCATACTGGTATGTAAAACCCAATGCAATAAGAAGACAATAACTTTTACTTCCGCTGTGTTATTTGTCATTAATAATATATGTTGGGTTACATTGGCTTTGCCTAATATTACTAATTGTGTCTATTCTAAGCTATTTTAGTAATAAAATAAATTCGCATCTGTAAAAATAAAAAAACCCTTGAGTCAACAAGGGTTTTTTTGATATTAAATAAGCAAGTACAACTCTGCCTATAAAATAAATTAACGTTTAGAGAATTGAGGACGTTTACGCGCTTTGCGTAGACCCAATTTCTTACGTTCAACTTGACGTGAGTCACGAGTAACAAAACCAGCTTCTTTAAGAGCAGGTTTTAAAGTTTCGTCAGACTCGATTAGCGCGCGAGTGATACCATGACGGATAGCACCGGCTTGACCATTGATACCACCACCTTTAACAGTAGCATAGATATCATAAGTTTCAGCTGAATCAAGTAATTCTAGTGGCTGACGAACAACCATACGTGAAGTTTCACGACCAAAATACTCATCAAGTGGTTTGCCGTTTACAACGATGTTACCAGTACCTTTTGATAAAAAGACGCGGGCAGTTGACGTTTTACGACGACCAGTTCCGTAATTGCGTTCCATAACTTACTCCTGATTATGCGATTAGATGTCTAGTTCTTTAGGCTGCTGGGCGGCATGTGGATGCTCTGTACCAGCATATAGCTTCAACTTCTTAATAGTAGCATAACCAAGAGGGCCTTTAGGTAACATGCCTTTTACGGCTTTCAAAAGAACTTCTTCTGGTTTATGAGCGATTAACTTAGTGAAGTTAGTCTCTTTAATGCCGCCAGGATAGCCACTGTGACGATAGTATTTTTTGTCTTGGGCTTTCTTACCAGTTACAGCAATCTTGTCAGCATTGATAACAACGATATAATCGCCAGTATCGACATGCGGAGTGAAAGAAGGCTTATGCTTACCGCGTAGGCGAGCAGCAATTTGAGTGGCAAGACGACCTAAAGTTTTACCTTCAGCATCGACGATATACCAGTCGTGAGTAACCTCAGCGGGCTTTGCACTTTGTGTTTTCATGATTAAACCTTAAGTTATCGAGTGAAGCAGTTGTCTGTGAAACAGCTAAACTGCTTCACTGTCGTTGAGAGTGTTGGGGGAAACGGGGCTCTCAAAAAACAGACGCACATTGTAGTCATTGGCTACAAAAAAAGCAACATAAGAATGTAATTAGCACAGATTATTTATTTTAACTAACCTGCGCATTTAGGCTTCTATTTGTACTTGAATTAAACTGGCAAAAATCTGCCCCATTTTTGTCTCTTTTAAAAGGGTGTAATTATACGCTAACCCTTGCAAGGTTTGGGAAATCTCTCGCCTATCTTCTAAATAAAATAAAGTATGTTTATTGACCAATTTATTTTCTATAAGGGAGGTTAATAAAGGTACCCATAGCTCTAAGTCGTAAGGCGGATCGACAAACACCAAATGATAGCCAAAAGCGTTGTCGCTACTTTGCAAGTTTGTCTGCTCCGCTACGCTTGCTGCACGGTGCTTGAGCGCTAAGGTAGGTATTAGGCTTAGGGCATCACCCACATGTACGGCTAGGCTCGATGCCGGCAGCTTTAAGCGCTCGGCAGTTTGCCCAAGTAAAGCGGCCTGCTTGGGTTGTAGCTCAATAAAAGTGACATAATGAGCGCCTCGTGATAAGGCCTCAAAGCCCAATGCGCCGCTGCCGGCACACAGATCTAACACAGTGGCATCATGGAGCTCAAATTGCACCCAGTTAAATAAAGTCTCGCGCAATCTATCTGGGCTAGGCCGTAGACCATCGGCATCAATAAAAGGCACCAATTGGCGTTTAAATTGACCGCCAATAATGCGCACCTGACCGGTAACGCCACTTTTGCTAGATTTTGCAGCAGTGTGTTTAACAGGCTGTTTGCTCATTTTCGAGCGGGCTGTCTTAACAGGGCGTTGGCGCTTGGCACTCATAAGCAAGACTCTCACATCTTTATAGTAGATTGACGGTATACAGGCAAATTTTACTCAATAGATCCGTTAATTGCTTTGGGCCGGTTTTGGCTTGTCGGCAGATTTTTCAACAGGCTTGTCGCCAGGCTGAGTAGTGCCGCTCTGCTTTTGCTGCTCTTTTAGGGCTTCTTCTAGCGCAGCTTGGGCATCACGTTCGGCATCTAGGCGTGCTTTTTCTTCAGCCTTTTGCGCTTTTATAATAGCCAGTTCGTCTGGTGTAGGTGGTACGATTGGGTCGCTTTTACGGCGCAGTATCCAATAATCAAACAAGGCGCGGCCAATCGGTGCGGCTGTTGAGCCACCACCGCCACCGTTTTCGACCAAGACGGCCACAGCAATCTCAGGGTCTTCTACCGGTGCAAAGCCGGTGAACCACGCGTGGTCCCAGTGGCGCTTATCTAAAGCGGCCTTGTTATAGCTTTTGCCCTGAGCAATGGACTTGACCTGAGCGGTACCGGTTTTACCAGCGATGCGATACCGCGGAGTATAAATACCGTGACCGGTTCCTCTTTTAACGGTCTCCTCCATCGCATCGCGCATTTTTAGCCAGTCCGCTTGGGTGCCATTAAATTCAATTTGACCTGTCGGCCGATCAATAGGATGTACCTCTGCAGCACCTTCAGATCGCTTAAGCATGTGCGGGGTAAGCTTCTTACCTAAATTTGCGGTCATGGCTGTGGCATTAGCAACCTGAAGCGGCGTCGCCAAAAAGTAACCTTGGCCAATACTGACCGAAATAGTCTCACCCGGTAGCCAGTCTTTATCATAGGTGTCTTTTTTCCACTTAGGGGAGGGCATAACGCCAGATTTCTCACCTGGCAAATCAATACCGGTAGGGCTGCCAAAGCCAAAGCGGATCATCCAATCATGCAGTCGTTGAATGCCCAATTGATACGACAATTTATAATAGTAAGTATCCACAGACATGACGATAGATTTGGTGAGGTTAACCGTACCATGACCGCCTTTTTTCCAGTCACGAAAGCGGTGACTGTCGCCCGGTAGGGTAAAGTAGCCGGGGTCATAAATGGTATCATTCCAGCCCATTACCCCATAATGAATAGCGCCCAAACCCTCAAAAGGCTTGATGGTAGAGGCCGGAGGGTACATGCCCTGAAGCGCTCGGTTATAAAGAGGCTGATCGGGGTCATCGCGCAGCGCCCCATAATCTTTAAAAGAGATGCCCGAAATAAAAGGGTTAGGGTCAAAGCTTGGATTACTAACGAAGGCTAAGACATCGCCATTTTTAGGGTCAATGGCGACAATAGCACCGCGGCGGCCATTAAGTTGTTCTTGAGCTACCTTTTGTAGGCCGTAATCTAGGCTTAAATAAATGTCATTACCTGGAACAGGCGGCGTGCTATCAAGTTTGCGCAGCACATCGCCATGGACGTTGGTCTCGACCGCTTGATGCCCAGGCTTACCGAGCAATAAATCCTCATAGTAATTCTCGATACCAATCTTGCCAATTAAATCAGTGCCTGCATAACGCTCTTTGTCTATTTTCTTAGACTCTTTATCATTAATACGACCCACATAGCCGATAACGTGCGCAAATAAATCATCATAAGGGTAGCTGCGCGTTAGTTTGCTTTGGATGCTCACGCCTTTAAAAAATGGCTTACGCTCACTAAACTGCGCCATTTGCGCATCAGTGATGTCAATTTTTACCGTGACCGGATCATTTTTATTTTTGTCAATGCGTGCCAAGATATCGGTAATGTCCTCTTCAGTTAAATCGAAGATAGGCGCTAACAGATGCAACGTACGTGCCGGATCCTTAATCTCA
The DNA here is from genome assembly GCF_904846585.1 of Psychrobacter sp. H7-1. Classification (NCBI taxonomy): domain Bacteria; kingdom Pseudomonadati; phylum Pseudomonadota; class Gammaproteobacteria; order Moraxellales; family Moraxellaceae; genus Psychrobacter; species Psychrobacter sp. H7-1. Next base: position 61,557 of record NZ_CAJHBH010000004.1, on the reverse strand, counting down.
TCTGGGCTAAGCATGGCTGTAAATACCGGCTTATTATCGGCCAGCAAATAGCCATTACGGTCATAGATATAACCGCGAGAGGGCGGATCTGAGATGAGCTTAACCCGGTTGTTGTCTGCTTGAGTGATGTATTTTTCGTGAGAATACACTTGCAAGTACCAATAGCGGGCCATAAGCACCGAAAGGCCTAAGAAGATAAATAGCGCAGCAAAAAAAATACGGCTGATAAACACCCGATTTTCTTGTCGAATATCTGAAGAGATAGGTTGTTTCATTAAGTGTATATGCTTAGCAGGCAAAAAGATTGGAAGGTGAGGGCTTAGTATGCGGGTAAAAAAACCAATATTTCTAATTATATCATACCAAACTGTGCTGCATGGTAATTGAGCGCAAATATTCAAAGACAGTTTTTAATGTTATTTATCTGAGTAGAAAATTTTTAATCAGCTCTTTTATTGAGCAAAATTAAACAGTGACTTATAAGATTAGGGGTTAACTATTGCACAATTTGATGATATCAAGCTATTATCAGTGCCTGCTATGATTTGCGAGTACGCTTAAGTAAATCAGTGGTGGGTGTGTTAGAATTTGGCACACAAAATGACCGATATACGGAAGTGGGTGTTTAACCTAAGTCTATAAAGAACAATAAAGAATAAGTGATATATCCAACATGTTCTCTTCTATTTGGCAAGTCTTAACCGCACATCCTGAATTTTTAGCGATGCTCACTATCCCGTTTGTGACGGCATTTGTGACTTGGGCGCATGTTTGGATGGCATTAAAAATGCTGTTTTATCCCATTAAGTTTTGGGGGATAAAAATTCCTAACCTACCGTTTGGCTGGCAGGGTATTGGCTGGCAGGGTATTGTGCCGCGTAAGGCAGGTAAAATCTCAGGGGTCATTGTTGATCAGACCTTATCTAAGCTTGGCTCACTTGATGAATTTTTTAAGGCGATGGAGCCTGAAGAGATGGCTGACTTTATTACTAAAACAGTCGATGCCAATCTTGAGCATCTTATTGATGAGATTATGAATGAGCGCTCTGCCTCTTTGTGGAGCAATTTGCCGTATGCATTAAAGCGCCGCATCTACGCGCATGCCCATGAGCAGCTTCCCATTATCATGCGTGAGCTTGTGGTAGACTTAACCCACAACGTAGAAGACTTGGTAGATATGCGCCAAATGATTGTGCGCACTATGGAAAATGACCGCCGTTTGATGGTCAATATGTTTTTGAAGGTGGGCCAAAAAGAGATCAACTTTATTTGGCATATTAGTGCGCTTATAGGCTTTGTGTTTGGTATCGTGCAGATGTTTATTTATCTGTTGGTGCCACAGCACTGGACAGTGCCATTTTTTGCTGCCATCTGGGGCTTTTTGACTAACTGGATTGCCATTTGGATGGTGTTTAATCCAGTAGAGCCGGTACCGGTTAAGTATTTAAGACTGTTTAAAAAGGTCAAAGGCTTTCCTTTTGTGGTGCCAGTTATCCCTCGTATGGACACCTACTATTGGCAAGGCGGCTTTATGAAGCGTCAGCCTGAGGTGTCGGAGGTGTTCGCCGGCATCGTGGTGCAAGAGCTGGTAACCCTTGAGAACATCATGAATGAGATGATGTATGGCTATAAAGCGGCTGAGACCCGCAATCTAATGAAGCGCCATTTGTATGGGGTGTTAGAGTCACCTGTGGTCAGCACCACTTTGCGTGTCGGCTTGGGGCGACGAGAGTTTGGTCAGCTCAAAAATACCATTATCGATAAGTCTATTGATGCCACTATGGTGCCTATCCGTGATCCGGGGCTTAATGAAAGCCGTGCTAGCAAGATTTATGGCCTGTTTTGTGAGCGTATTAAAGCGTTAACACCCAGAGAGTTCCAAAACTTGCTGCGTCCCGCCTTTAGAGAGGATGAAACCACATTAATTATCTTGGGTGGGGTGACGGGTTTTTTGGCCGGTTGGCTACACTTAATACTGGTCTTTTTCCCCATCAGTGGCGGTTAGATTTATAATTAGACCCATGACCGCTATAAGCCGCATCCTTATGCAGGGCACAAGCTATCTCTGTCTTAAGCGGCGTCTTAGGCAGGTTTTTCGGGTTAAGTGGTTTGTTACCAAGGCTGTTTATATGGCCCGTAACTCTATATAATAGCCGCTATAAATTGTCTTTGATAAAGCCACTCTATTGACTGAGTGGCTTTATTCGTCAAGAGCGCATAACTTACTAAAAAGGTTATCAATAGAGACTACATAATTAGTGATGTCATGTATGTCATGCGTGCTGATAGACCAAGCGCAGTTAAGTTAAGCGTGGCCAATTAGGCAAAGACAAATGCTATTAAAATATGAGTAACACAAATATCAGTGTTCACCATGCCTTGAGTGATGGTCGACAATTTAAAGTTTCATGAGTATTCACACGCTTATTTTGATGGGGCAAAACCTGCCTCATGATGATAAATAAGCAACAGCGTAGTAGTTTTAGGGCGAGCGAATATGGTAATTACTGAGCTAGGGTATTTTGCTTTAGTGGCATCAATGGTATTGGCGTTACTGCAAGTGGTGCTACCAACTTTTGGCATTGTCCGGCAGCAGCCTCATTTGCAGCGTTTGGCTCCAAGCTTAGCTTGGGCACAGTTCGTGGCAGTAGGATTGTCCTTTTTGGCACTGATGGCTGGGTTTTATTATAACGACTTTACTTTAGTGTATGTCGCCCAGCACTCCAACTCTTTGCTGCCTTGGTACTATAAGCTATCTGCCACTTGGGGTGGTCACGAAGGGTCTTTACTATTGTGGGTAACCATTTTGGCTGGCTGGTCATCCATGGTGGCGTGGTTTAGCCGCGGCTTACCACTCAATATGCGTGCTCGCGTTTTAGTCATCTTAGCGGCCGTACAGTTGATGATGTTGGCCATGCTGATTTTTACCTCATCACCTTTTGATCGCACCTTACCCAATGTTCCTGTGGATGGGGCGGATCTAAACCCCTTACTACAAGACCCCGGCTTAATTTTCCATCCACCTATGCTATATATGGGCTATGTGGGAATGGCAGTGCCGTTTGCATTTTGTATGGCGGCGCTTTGGGCCGGTCGTTTGGATGCGGTATGGACGCGTTGGTCTCGCCCGTGGGCGCTAGCGGCATGGGGCTTTTTGACCTTGGGTATCGCTTTGGGCTCTTGGTGGGCTTATTATGAGCTTGGTTGGGGCGGTTGGTGGTTCTGGGATCCGGTTGAGAATGCATCCTTGATGCCTTGGCTGGCATGTACGGCCTTAATTCATTCGTTGGCGGTAACTGAAAAGCGTGGGGTGTTTAAAGCGTGGACCATTATGCTGTCTATCTTCGCCTTTGCGCTAAGCTTACTGGGAACCTTCTTGGTGCGCTCAGGGGTGATTACCTCTGTGCATTCTTTTGCTGCTGATCCCACGCGTGGTTTGGCCATTTTAGCCATCTTAGGGGTGGTGATTGGCTCAGGGTTATTTGTGTTCGCTGTGCGCGGATGGCGCTTGACCGTTGAGAGTCATTATGGTCTAAAATCACGTGAGACCTTATTAGTAATCAACAACATAGTAATATTAGTGGCCACCTTAGTGGTTCTACTAGGAACCTTGTATCCCATCATTGCTGACTCCTTTAATTTGGGTCAGGTATCGGTGGGCCCTCCTTACTTTAACGCCTTGTTCGTGCCTTTGGCGTGGCTGATTTTATTGACTATGGGTATGGGCTCAAACTTGCGCTGGAAGCAAGACAAACGCCCGCTGCTGGGTGCTGCTACCACCATTTTGGTAAGCAGTGCATTGTTAGCCGGTATTATTACCTACCTCATTACCAAAAGTCTTAATGTCCAAATTATTATCACCGGTTTATTGTGTTTGTGGGTGCTGGGCTGGATGTTGTATGACATCAAAGAAAAAACCCGCAATGCACCAAGCCTTGGGCAAGGTCTAAAGCGTTTAAAAGCTCATTATTGGGGCATGCAAATTGCGCATGTGGGCGTATTGATTGTCGCTTTGGGTATTGGTGTGACCACCGCGCTGAGTGTCGAAAAAGATGTGGCAATGACGGTGGGCGATACTGTGGATGTCAATGATTACCACTTTACTTTAGTTGACTTCGAACAAGTGCGCGGCAAAAACTATGATGCCACTCAAGCGGAGATTAAGGTCGAAAAAGACGGTAAGTTTGTGACCACGTTATATCCACAAAAACGTGATTATGTGGTCAGTAGCATGCCTATGACCGAAGCGGGTATCCAAACCACTATGCTACGAGATGTCTATGTGGCCCTAGGCGAGCCGATTAATGTCAATGAGCCTGAGGGTAATTGGGCAGTGCGTGTGTATGTTAAGCCCATGATTGCATGGCTATGGCTTGGTGCCATAGTGATGGCGTTAGGCGGCATTATCAGTATGCTAGATCGTCGTTATCGCCTAAAAAAATCTTAATTAAGATTGGTTAGGCGTAGTCAGTCGTATACGTTAAGCTAGGTTCATAACTTGTTATTTAAGGAAGCTATAAATGTCTGATCCGGTCATGAAGAAGTCACAATTTAAGGTCTGGTTTTTAATTCCACTGATTGTCTTTGCAGGTCTGATTGTCATGTTCTTTGCTCGGTTGGGTAAACCGACAGAGGTGGTCATTGATAATGCGCTCAACCGTCCGGTTCCGACTTTTGACTTGCCGCTTTTGTCTGACCCTTCAAAAAATGTGACCAATGCAGATTTACCTAAGACGCCATTTTTAATTAACGTCTGGGGCTCTTGGTGCCCAACCTGTATCGTTGAACACCCTTATTTAATGCAGCTGCATGAGCAGGGCGTCCCTATTGTGGGTGTTAACTATAAAGATGAGCTTGAAAATGCCAATGGCTATCTGGCGGATGGTGGCGATCCTTTCTTATTTAGCTTCCGTGATTATTCAGGTAGCTTTGCCATTGATCTAGGTCTGACAGGAGCGCCTGAGACCTTTGTCGTGGATTCGGAGAATAACATTCGCCAACACATTATCGGTGAGGTGGCTGAGGAGAACTGGAAGGCGCGTATTGAACCTTGTGTCTCTTTGCTCAATAAGCTTGGTGAACAACAAGCGGATTTATCTGCCGCAGATACCGCCAAAAATATCGCAGAGGTGTGTAAATGAATGCATCAAGCCTAACATTACAGTCATTTGGCCGAGCCCTAAAATATAGCCTAAGTATCTTAGTTCTGGCCTTTAGCCTTATGGGATTTCATACTTCGGCGCATGCTGCCATTGAGGTGTACGAGTTTAACAGCCCCAGCCAAGAGGCGCAGTATAAAGCCTTGATTGAAGAGTTTCGTTGCCCAAAGTGCCAAAACCAAAACTTAGCCGGCTCTGACTCACAAATTGCACAAGACCTAAAGCGTAAAACTTATGAGATGGTCATCGCCGGACAAAGTGATGCGCAAATTCGCGAATACATGTATGAGCGTTACGGCGACTTTATCAGCTATAAACCGCCTGTACGTCCTTCTACTTGGATCTTATGGTATTTTCCACCACTGATTTTAATTTTATTGGTAGCGGGCTGGTTGTGGCGTACCAAACAAGGCCAGAGAAATAAGGCGTTGGCCACAGCACAGGCTGCTCAAAGTGATACAAAAGCGGCGAGCCGCCTAACCGATGCTGACAAAATTGAGTCAGAATTATCCAGTGAAGAAGCAGCCAAGCTAAATGCGTTACTACGCAAACACGGCTCAACATCTGATGCAAATAGCCCAACAAAACGCTCCGATAGCGATTTAAAATAGCCTAAGCTTTTATAACGCAGCAGTGAATGTAGGCTTCACAGCCTATCTTATGCGCTTTATACCTCAACTTGTAAGGAGTTAAATCATGCCAACGTTAGTGATTTTTGTCGCGCTGGCAATAATATTGACACTTGTCTTGGCGGTTATTGTCTTAATGCCTTGGCTTAGAGTGGATAAATCTGCTCAAAATAATCAACTGATCGTGCTAAATATTGAGGTATTTAAAGAGCGTCTAGAGGAGCTAAAAGCCGACTATAATTTAGGCGGCATGAGTGAGGCTGAGTTTAAAACTCAAAAAACTGAGCTTGAGCGTCAACTGCTTTTGGCCAGTGATGATAAAAACAGCCTTATTTTGGACGATAACCTAGATACCGATTTGGCACATAATGGGCATAGCAGCAGCGCCATTGCCAAGGCCCAGCGTGAGCAAAGATTCACCCGCAGTGCCAAAGCACGCTTAACTATCTTAATCTGTGTGCCCATTTTGATGATCATGGCATACTTTTTGTCTGGTGATCGAACCGCTGTGACGAATCTGTGGCAAGCGCAAGATAAGGTGGGGCAGGTAGCAGATGACTTATTGACCGGCAAAATTGATGCCCCGCCTGAGTGGGCCACCGAAGATAGTATTGGTCTGATGGGCGCCATCCAGACCAACGTGCATCATCATGCCTATGACCCTATGCGCTGGATGCGATTGGCCGATATTTTAATGGCATTTGAAGCCAACGACCAAGCTTTAGAAGCCCAGTCACGTGCTTATCGCTTAAGCCCAGAAGATGAAGAAGTCGCCGTTGCCTACGCTCAGACCAAGTTCTTCACCAGTGGCGGCATGCTAGATAGCAGCAGCCGTGAAGCATTACAAAATGTACTAAGAAAAAATCCAGAGCATCAAGGCGCCCAAATGCTTATGGCAATGGGTGAGGCCCGCTCAGGTAACTATGAGCAGGCACAAGCATGGGTTGAGCGTTTAAGACAAGGCATTGCTGCCAGAGATGGCGATCACAGTGAGGCTTTAAATAGCTTAAATGAGTTAAGCCGTAATATTGCTCAGCAGCAACAGGCAGCGTTACAAGCACAAACCTCAGGAGCCAAGAGCACTACAGATAGCGCTGCTTTTGCTCAGTCTGTGGCAGTTACCGTGACGTTAAACAAAAGCTTGGACAGTATGGTTGAGCCCAGCGATATACTGTTTGTGACCGTTCAAGAGGCCACAGGCGGTGCCCCATTGGCAGTGAAGCGCGTGCCGGCTACTCAGTTAAGCAGTGCAGTGAGTGGCTTTAATATCGAGCTTAATGACAATGATGCGATGATGCCCACCCATACCTTGTCAAAAGCTATGGCTGAAGGCAAGTCTTTGGTAGTAAAAGCCCGTATTAGTAAATCAGGGCAAGCGATGACAGCGTCCGGTGATTTAGAAGCCACTGATTTACCCTTAGAGTATCAGGGGGTAGCGGGTGATTTAAAAGTGGCACTTGAGATTAATAAACAGGTGCCTTAATGGGCATGGGTTTTGAGATCAGTTGCAACAAAGCTTTTCTCAAAACCGTAGGGCAAAGCACAAACAGGGCATAACAAAAATAGGGTAAAATAAAATAACAAAGTGAGCCGTTACCCTAGCCATAAGCGTGGCTATGCTGTTGTCATAAAAGTGACTTAATTTTGACTAATAAGTTTTCGTTATATCGGTATTTATTATCAAAATAGCTTGAGCTTTTTTTCAGCACAATGTAAGGTATTTGTGTTTTATATGACAGGATTAAAGCGTCCCTAGTGGCTACTAGCGAATGAGAAGTTGTCACCACCTTATGATAAATAGTATATTTAGGGCTTGTGGTTATCGATGCTCAATTAATTTAGGCGCTTTATTTTTTGGATGATATTTGCTCATCTACACAACTTAAGAGGATTACGACTATGATGCGTATTATTTTGCTAGGGCCTCCAGGGGCAGGTAAAGGCACCCAAGCACAATTCATATCTAAACAATATGATATTCCACAGATTTCTACCGGTGATATGCTACGTGCTGCCATCAAAGAGGGCACTGAGCTTGGCAAAAAAGCAGAAGGTATTATGAAATCTGGTGGCTTAGTATCAGACGACTTAATCATTAATTTGGTGAAAGAACGTATCGCTAAGCCTGACTGCGCTAATGGTTGTATCTTCGATGGCTTTCCACGCACTATTCCACAAGCTGAAGCGTTGATTGAAGCGGGTGTGGACATCGATCATGTGGTAGAAATCAGCGTACCTGATGATGAGATCGTCTCTCGTTTATCAGGCCGTCGTCAGCACCCAGGCTCAGGCCGTGTGTATCACCTAAAATACAATCCGCCTAAGCAAGAAGGCTTAGATGATGAGACAGGTGAGCCACTTATCCAGCGTGATGACGATAAAGAAGAAACCATCCGTGATCGCTTAGCTACTTATCATGAGCAAACCTCTACTTTGGTTGGTTTTTACCAAAACAAAGCCAAAGAAGATGCCAATGCCCCTAAATATCATCAATTCGATGGTACCAAAGATATTGAAGTGGTTAAAGAAAATATTCTTAGTGCTCTAAAAGGCTAGTCTTCAACGTTATTTTAAGCATTAACGTAAAAAAACCTCAGTTCATCTTTGAACTGAGGTTTTTTTATATCACAATAAGCTGATTAAGCGTTGCCTTCACCATCAGTAACCTGCTGCTGGCTTTGAGCATAAGCTTGATCAAAGTTAACAGGCGCTAGTAGCAATTGAGGGAAGCTACCACGAGTCACGATATCACTGATGACTTCACGGGCGTAAGGGAATAGGATATTAGGGCAGTAAGCACCTAAAATTTGACCCACTTGATCTTCTGGGATGTCTTTGATTAAGAAGATACCCGCTTGATGCACTTCAGCGATAAAGGCAGCAGCACCTGCGTTTTGTGCATTAACGGTTACTGTTAAAATCACTTGATAATGATCTTCATCAAGTGGCTCAGCTGTGGTGGCCAAATTAATATCAAGCTCTGGTTGCCACTCTTTGGTAAATACTTCGGCACCGGCCACTTCAAGTGACATGTCTTTTACGTAAATACGTTCAAGGGCTAGTTGAGGTTGGGCTTGCTGTTCTGCCATGAAAATTATCCTTAGTTATGGGTTGTAAATTGTAAGCGGGGTTATCCGTTGAAAGTTAAATATCTGGCGCAAAATAATAAAAGGCGTGGGTGATTAGCCGTTTACCATTTCATCTAGTTTACCGCTTTGGTTAAGCTGATTTAACTGATCAAAACCACCCACAAACGTGTCGCCAATGAAGATTTGAGGGACAGTTCTGTAGTTATTGGTTTTTTTCATAAGCTCCATACGCTCATCCGAGCTGATATCATGCATACCAATTTCTTTAAATTCAATACCTTTTGATTTCAAAAGTTGTTTGGCATTAGAGCAGTAAGGGCAAATGGGGGTGGTATATACAGTAACAGGAGCAGTCATGTCATAATCCTTTTTGTTATTTATTAAAATAGGCCAATCATTAAACCAGCAAAATTAGGGTAAGATGATACAATCCTTGATTTTACTAAACTGGGCCTGGTTTATAATGGGTTATTTAACTGTTTTTTGTATTCAATGTATTACTTAAGATACCAATCTGACACAAGGGTGGCCTATAGGTGTCAATAGGCAAAGCGACTTCTTATGCTAGTCAATTAACGGGCTTTGGCTTTGCCATTTACAGTTTTAGTGGTTTTTACGGTACCACCCACTAAAGGCATGCCGGCTGCCTGCCAACCGCCGATACCGCCATCTAGGCGAAATACATTAGGTTTGCCAATCATTTGTACGGCAGCTCCTGCTTGAAGGCCCATATCACAGACGATGACCACAGGGGCTTCAATGGCACGAATCTCTTCTAGACGGTCTTTAAGCTGAGTAAAAGGAATGTTGCGGCTGCCTTGAATGTAACCGGTTTCAAATTTCTTCTTGGCACGAATATCAATGATTTGTGCATTTTGTGAGTTCACTAAGGTGCCCAAAGTATTGGGAGACACCTTTTTACCACTGCGTTGGTTTTCTACAGTGAAGAACAAAAAGATAAGCACGGCCAATGTGCCGAATAAAAACGGGTGGTGGGCCATGAACTCAAGCCAGCGATCTAAAGACAAAACACTTCTCCAATAAAATTTTTATGGCAATTATTATAACGTGATAAGGCTATAAATGCATTAGCGACTGTAGACTATTGCTACTAGGGCACTCATACTTAATAAGTGGGGGTATCGGCCTCAGCTTGCAAGGTCACCAAGCTCTCTACCCGGCGCTGTAGCACCCTGCCTTCAGCGACCGCTTCCCAAAGTGCGCAGCCTTTACTGTTATGGGTATGCTTGCAATCTCTAAATTGACAATCTGCCGCTAAGGCAGAGAGCTCAATGAAGCCTGCAATAATATCATCAGGGGTCAAATGCCAGATACCATATTCACGAATACCAGGCGTATCGACAATGCCGCCTTGGGTCAAGTCGTCACGATTAAAGGGCAAAAGGCGACTGGTCGTGGTGGTGTGCTGGCCAAGCTTAGAGTTGGTGGATATGACGTTCACGCTTTGCTCAGAGTCTGGCAATAACGCATTGACCAAGGTGCTTTTACCGACCCCAGATTGACCGGCGAAGATAACCAACTTATCTTTAATTTTTTGCTGCAAGTCCGACAAGCCCAGCTGAGCTTTAGGCTGATCCTCACTTTGGGCACCATGTAAGATATTTTCAGGACAAGGCGCGGCGGTGAGCACCGTCTCATAACCTAGGTTTTGGTACTCATCTAGCAAGGCTTGGGTAAACGCATAATCTTCAATGGATAATAAGTCAGCTTTATTGAGCACCAATAGCGGCTTAACATCGGCATGATGACAGACCACCAAGTAGCGGTCAATCAAATTAGGCGCAGCTGCTGGCAAGGGGGCAAAGACGATGGCTAAGATATCTACGTTGGCGGCCACAGGCTTAAGCTTGTGATAGCGATCGGGGCGTGATATTAGTGAGGTTCTAGGCTGCACCGACTCAATGCGACCAAAGCCGGTATTGGGATCGGCCACCCAGCGTACTTTATCGCCTGTGGCTATCATAGGTAGATTGGTACGCACATGACAGCGCCAGATATCACCCAGCTCAATGGCCTGCCAAAATGGTTCAGGCTCTCCTTCGACCACTTCAGGTCGCTCAGGTATGAGGGTAGGCAGTGAGGTCACTTGCACCTCTAATTGCTTACCATAATGGGCCATTACTACGCCATCCATCAAGCTGCCATCTATCGATTCTTGTTGCTGAGCTTGCTGTTTATCAATGCGTCTTAGTTGTTGTTTGGTCAGCTTACGTTGTCGTATTAAAGCCATAAATTCAAATTACCTGTGGTTTGTTCTAAAAGAAGTTTTTTGTAATATCTGGATGGTCAATGAGGGTGAATGCAGTCTGGCTCAAGGGCTATTAGCATATCGCTTAATGACCGGCTATACAATAAAGTGACAGTTTACGCCTTCTAGGCGCACAATAGTTACGGCCAAAGCGTCGAAATTTGTTACCATAGAGGGCTGACGAGCTGGCAGCTTAAATCGATAGCGCCAAACCGGATATCAAGCGGCAGTGATGCCGCATAGCGTGATGTCTCTTGTCGTGTGTCCTTGATGGTGCACCCTAGGCAATGTGCCCTGTATTGTACCCTGATTTGACGCGTTGTTTTGCCCCATTGTTTTGACCCTATGCGGCTAGTGTCTAAAATAACGAGTGGCTAAACAGATGGCCAAATGGGTGGCCAAAATAAGAGGCGCAGCGGGCTCGTGATGTTTTACAGGCTATCTATAATAGTTTATTACCGTGATTTACGCTTTAAATTAGCAGCGTTTATGTTTTTTGTATATTGGCAGGTTTAGGAAAAATTATGAGTGACCACCCCAACAAAATTAGAATTAAGAATCAAGGCAAAAAAGGGCTTATCTGGATCGATTTAGAAATGACCGGCCTAGACACAATGAATGATGACATCATTGAAATTGCGACCATAGTCACCGATGAGGATTTAAACATATTGGCAGAAGGTCCAGTATTTGCCATTAAAGTCTCAGACCAAAAGCTAAACGCGATGGATGACTGGAATACCAAGCAGCATGGGCAGTCAGGTTTAATTGATAGGGTGCGCCGTAGCAGCGTAACTTTAGAGCAAGCCGAGCAAGAAACCATTGCCTTTTTGAATAAATGGGTCGATGAGGGTAAGTCTCCAATGTGTGGCAACTCAATCTGCCAAGACCGCCGTTTTTTAGCGCGTCAGATGCCGCAGCTAGAGCGCTTTTTTCATTACCGAAACCTAGATGTGTCCTCTATCAAAGAGCTGTGCTATCGCTGGCGACCTGATATCTTAAAGGGTGTTGAAAAAACGGGCAGCCACTTAGCGATGGACGATATTCGTGATTCTATTCGTGAGTTGAAGCACTATCGTCAGCATTTTTTCAAACTGTTGGATTAAGCACTTAAATAAAGGGCAGCGGCTTAACGGGTTGGCCACTCAAACGTAACCAGCTCAAAGCTTGAGCTAATCTGAGTGTCCAAAGCCAAGCCAATCACCGCTTGTACTTGTTCACAGCGGGTATCTGGGTCTAGGATACGCCAATCCCCGAGCACATAGCGTTTTTTAAACTCAAGGGTTTGAGAGCGGGCTTTGGCGTTTAACGCCAGGTGAGTTTGATGGCAGGCTGGGCGGTGGGTATGACCATGAATGAGGCCATCGACTTTTTTAAGAGCACAGGTGACCGCCTGCTCATTTACATCCATAATTTGTAACGATTTGGCTGATTTATCGAGCGCACTTTGACTGCGTATCTTTTGTGCTAAGGCTTGGCGCTTATGTAGCGGCTGCTTAAGTAATAGCCACTGTACCAATGGATTACGCATGACCTTACGAAAGCGCTGATAGCGCTTATCATCTGTGCACAAGGCATCGCCATGCTCTAGCCGATACGTCATCTTGCCAAGCTTTAATAGATAGGGCTCATCAATCAGCTGTCCACCGAAGCTGTCACAAAAATCTTGACCGATTAAAAAGTCGCGATTGCCATGCATCACAAAGCTTTGGCAGCCTTTATTTTTAAGCTCAGTAAGTTTGGTTATGAGGGGAGTTAGCCAATGGCGTTTTTGCTCTGTAGCAGACAATGACAAATACGCATCGTCGCCAATCCAAGCATCAAACCAGTCGCCTAAAATATATAGCTGATGTACATTGGGCAGCACCAACACATCATCAAGTAAAGCCAAAAAAGCCTGCACTAAGGCAGGCTCATCAGCGGATAAATGCAAATCACTGATAACCACCCGATTGATATCATAGGGTCGGGTGGTTATCAGGTGATGATAGCTGCTAATAGCAAAATCTTGATTAGACATAAATCAGCTAAAACTTACTTATTCGCTGACCACAACCGCAGAGTTGATAATCACAGGCTCTTTTGGTACATCAGCGTGCATGCCATAACGGCCAGTAGGTACGCCTTCAATTTTCTTAACCACGTCCATACCGCTGGTTACTTTACCAAATACGGTATAGCCCCAACCTTGCATGTTTTTGCCAGAATGGTTTAAGAAAGCATTGTTTTTTACGTTAATAAAGAACTGACTGGTGGCTGAGTGTGGATCTTGAGTACGCGCCATAGCAATGGTGCCTTCCTCGTTCTTCAAACCATTGTCTGCTTCGTTTTCGATAGGCGCGTTGGTGCTTTTTTCATTCATGTCAGCATCCATACCGCCGCCTTGAATCATGAAATCTGGAATAACACGGTGAAAAATCGTGCCGTCATAATGGCCTGATTTTACATAAGACACAAAGTTTTCAACAGTTTTAGGTGCTTTTTCAGCGTTAAGTTCGATTACGATCTCACCCATAGAGGTGTTTAGTTGTACTACTGGCATATCGCTCATTTGTGTATCCTTAGAATTTGTAGTGATGTTGGTACTGGGGGTTTGAGTAGCAGTGGTATTGGTACAGCCCATCAAAAAAAGAGGCAAAATTAAGCTACCAAAACCTAACGTTTTAAGTGTGCTCACAGGGTGTCCTTATCGGATGAAATGGGCTGGTTATTGGTTAAACTACCCGTTATGTCCTAAATATAAGTGATGAGGCAACCGGCAAAATACCAAAAAGGTAGGGTTTATCACCTGTGGTTAGCGAATGAGTTCTCGCCAGCTAGGCAACAAAATGGTCAGTTATCCCCTTGTTTAAGAGCACAATGGGCTCTATATAGAGCAGATGCTCTTAAATTTAAAGGGGTAGTCTAACCTCTTTTTTTTGGGTTGTCATGTGTCTAGCTGTTACAGGGTTTGGTAAACCTGATAGAATGGGGCAAAATTATGAATGATACCCCCAAGTTTTATAATAGGAGAAGTAATTCGATGAGCACTGAAAATAATAAAGCGAATGCCTCAGCTGAGCACAAAGAGGATCAAAAAAACGATTTTATTCGTCATATTATTCGTGAAGATTTGGCCCAAGATAAATACAATCAAATCGTGACCCGATTTCCGCCTGAGCCAAATGGCTACTTGCATTTGGGTCATGTCAAATCTATCTGTCTAAACTTTGGAATTGCCAAAGAGTTTGGCGGTATTTGTAATCTGCGCTTTGACGATACCAACCCCACTGCCGAGAAGCAGGATTATATTGATAACATCAAAAACGACGTACAGTGGTTGGGCTTTGAGTGGGCCGATCAGCCTTATTATGCGTCAGGCTACTTCGATCAGCTACATGAATGGGCCATTAAACTGATCAAGCAAGGCGATGCCTATGTTGACTTGCAAACACCGGAGCAAATTAAAGAAAACCGTGGTTCATTTAATGAGCCAGGTAAGCCGTCGCCACAGCGTGATACCAGCGTAGAAGAAAACTTGCAGCGCTTTGATGATATGAAAAATGGTAAATATGCCGAGGGTGAGGCGGTACTGCGTGCCAAGATTGATATGGCAAGCCCCAATATGAATATGCGTGACCCTGTTATTTATCGCGTTATGCATCAAGCACATCACCAAACGGGTGATAAATGGTGTATCTATCCGATGTATGATTATGCGCATCCCTTATCGGACGCCATTGAAGGGATTACACACTCCTTATGTACGCTAGAGTTTGAAGATCATCGTCCGTTTTATGATTGGGCTGTAGAGAAGATTGGCTTTGATGTACCACCACATCAGTATGAGTTTAGCCGCTTAAACGTCGATCACACCATGACCAGTAAGCGTAAGCTTAAGCAGTTGGTTGATGAGCACATTGTCAGCGGCTGGGATGATCCACGTATGCCGACCATTGCTGGCATGCGTCGCCGTGGCTATACGCCAGAAGGTCTACGTGATTTTTGTGACCGTGTTGGTGTGACCAAAGCCGATAGCGTGGTAGATTTCCGTTTGCTTGAATTTAGTATTCGTCAATCGCTTGAGAACACCACCGCGCGTGGTATGGCGGTATTAAAACCTCTAAAAGTGACCATTACTAACTTTGATGAGGCGTTAAGTGAGTGGGAAAGCCTAAAAGATGACGGCGTTAATGCGCGCTGGGATGAGGCGAGCAAGACCTTATGGATCAATCAGCCCAAGCACCCAAATATTGATATGGGCGAGCGTGAGATTCCTTTTACTGAAACCATCTATATCGATCAAGGTGATTATGAGCTTGAGCCGCCAAAAGGTTATAAGCGTCTGTCTCCTGAGAAGCCAGAGATTCGTCTGCGCAATACCTATGTATTGGCCGTGACTGAGCATGTGCTAGATGATGCAGGCAATGTGGTAGAGCTAAAAGCCACTATCGATAAGACGACGCTGGGTAAAAACCCAGAAGACCGCAAAGTAAAAGGTGTGATTCACTGGGTATCAGCCACGCAAGGCGTACCCGCAACCGTGCGTTTGTATGAGCATCTGTTTGCAGCAGAGAACCCAAGTGCGGTAGAGGACGTACATCAAGCACTTAATGATCAGTCTTTAGTTGAGCTAGAGGCAGTCGTTGAGCCCGCTTTGGCCAATGCTGAGCCGGGCACTCGCTTCCAGTTTGAGCGTGAAGGCTATTTTGTGGCGGATGAGGTAGAGCACAGCAGTGATAAGCCTGTGTTCAACCGCACTGTGACGTTACGCGATAGCTTTAAGCCAGAATAAAATAAATAGCCTGGTAATCTTTGATAGACTAAAAGGCGCTAACGACATCTCGTTAGCGCCTTTTTTGGGGTGGTAGCAGTAACATAAACGCCAGCACTTTACCCTAAACTATCAGTACCATACTGTTTGCGCTTGTTGCTGAAGAACCTGTCCAATCTGTCCATGGCATCTTCTAAATCTAATAAGTTAGGTAAGAACACCACACGGAAGTGATCGGGCGCATCCCAGTTAAAGCCCGTGCCTTGTACCATCAGCACTTTTTCTTCGATTAATAAGTCCATCATAAACTGCATGTCATCTTCAATAGGGTAGATGCTGCGGTCAATTTTTGGGAAGCAATAAAAGGCGCCTTGCGGCATGGTGCATGAGATACCTGGGATGGCATTTAGACGCTCTACCGCTAATTGGCGCTGCTTGTATAAGCGGCCTGTTTCGGCCGTTAAGTCCTGCATGCTTTGATAGCCGCCTACTGCAGTTTGGATGGCATGCTGAGCTGGCACGTTAGCACACAAGCGCATCGAGGCGAGCATATCTAGGCCTTCAATGAAGTCGCTGGCATGTTCTTTATTGCCAGAGAGCATAAGCCACCCCGCTCTAAAGCCGGCAATCCTATGTGACTTTGACAGACCATTGTAGGTCAAAATCAGGACATCTTGCGCTAAGGTACACATGGGGGTGTGCACTGCATTATCATATAAAATGCGGTCGTAGATTTCATCTGCCATCAGGACTAAATTGTACTCACGTGCCAGATCGATAATTTGTAGCAGCACATCGTTAGAGTAGAGCGCGCCGGTGGGATTATTGGGGTTAATCACCACTATGCCACGGGTCTTATCGGTAATTTTTGCACGGATATCTTCAATATCAGGCTGCCAGTTATTCTCCTCATTACAGCGATAATGTACCGCGGTGCCGCCAGCAAGATTGGCCGCGGCTGTCCATAGTGGATAATCTGGCATAGGGATAAGCACCTCATCACCATCATTCATCAAAGCTTGCATGGTCATGACAATAAGCTCTGATACGCCATTGCCTAGGTACACATCACGCACATCAACCGCTGATAACAGCCCCTTTGATTGATAATATTGTAAGACGGCCTTTCGGGCTGAGAAAATACCTTGTGAGTCTGAATAACCGGTCGCATTGTGCAAATTTAGCGCCACATCTTGCAAGATTTCATGCGGGGCATCTAAGTTAAATGGCGCGGGGTTGCCGACATTAAGCTTTAAGATGCGCTGACCTTGAGCTTCCATTTGCATTGCTGTCTTAAGGAGCGGGCCTCGGATGTCGTAGCAAACGTTTTGTAATTTATCAGATTTTTTTAAGGGCTTACGGATAGGGGCGGTGTTTTTCATGATGCTGTTGCTCGTACTTAGGTGAGAAGAAGGGGTCTGGATAACGCTTGGAGTAGCATTGGTGCTTGAGTTAATAGAGGGTGGGTTGCTGGCAAGGCTTGAGCGTTGAGTACTATTATCTGGCTCAGCGTTGTCTGCTGGCTCACCACGCAATAAATAGCCCTCAGAGCAGCCTAAGATATGAGCCAAAGCGGGCAGCTTGGAGGAGACAATCCCATTTATGCCACGTTCCCAATTAGATATGGCGCCACGACTGACTTTAGAACCGGACGCTGTCATTGCCGTAGCCAATTGCTCAGCCGTAAGACCCTTGGCCTTACGCAGCTTACTGAGCCTTGCGCCTTGTGCCTTAAATTCAGATTGCTCACTCATAACGGCTACTCTTTGTTGTTTGGTTTATATGCTTTTAGCCACCGTCTAACCTAGGTGTGCTAAACAATTTGATGTAGAAATTCTCTAATGCAAGATATTATTGCATTAAATGGTTTTTTTCAATGGGCTATAATGCAAGTAAATCTTGCATTGCGAGAGGTGCATTTGAAATCACAGAGGTTTCTAATAACAGGTTTTTTATAAAAAGTATTTAAAATTAATGGCTTAGCTATGATTAATGAGCCAGGCGCGTCTGCTAAAGGTATCCTATTGTCACGCCTATCTTTGATGATAAGAAGTTTTATGATTATGTAATCAAGCTCTATATTTGGTAAGATTAGGCAAAGGGGTGATTGAAGTTATCAAGGATGCCCGCATAATTGACAGTAGCGCACTCAAATAACTGATGATAAAAATACCAAAAGGACATGTTATGCAAGACTCACAATTGACCCCAGAAGAAATCGCCCAATTAACCGACGCAGACTGGCGGGCGCGCTTAAGCGATGAGGAATATCGTGTGCTGCGTCAAAAAGGCACAGAGCGCCCTTTCACCGGCATCCATAACGACATGAGCGAGCAGGGCGTGTATCGCTGTAAAGGCTGCGGTGCCAAATTATTTGATTCAAGCAATAAGTTTGATGCCGGCTGTGGTTGGCCAAGCTTCGATGCCACCTTAGATGAGTCGGCCGTAGATGAGCACTTAGATACATCGCATGGCATGCGCCGCGTTGAGGTCACTTGTCGTAATTGTGGCGGTCATTTGGGACATGTGTTTCCTGATGGCCCAAGAGAAACCACAGGGCTGCGCTACTGCATTAATTCAGTGGCCATTGACTTGGAGCCAAAACCCTAAGTTCAAGGGTAGCGATTGTGGCTAAAATCTAGTAACTGAGGCTCTACATTTAAGGACTGAGCTTCTATTAATGATTGAGCGTCAAGTCTTGGGCCGCCATTAATTTAAACAATGGGTAACACTGACAGGTGTTATCCATTTTGTTTTTTGTCTATAGTGGTAAACTATGGCGTAATATCGAAAAAACCTATTGACTCTAAGTTTTAGTGAGAATAATCATGCGAATACGTAAGCTGTTTAAATTTGAAAACGCCCATATTGTGCGTAACTGCAGCTCGGATAGATGCAAGCGCTCTATTCATGGACACAGCTATCAAATTGAGCTGATTTTGCAAGCAGACAGACTAGATAATGGTCAAATGGTATATGACTTTGGCCTGTTAAAATCCTCTATCAAAGACATTATTGATAGCTTTGATCATGCCATTTGTTTTTGGAACAAAGATGATCCTGAATACATTGCAATGTGTAAAA
This sequence comes from Psychrobacter sp. H7-1, assembly GCF_904846585.1. Lineage (NCBI taxonomy): Bacteria > Pseudomonadati > Pseudomonadota > Gammaproteobacteria > Moraxellales > Moraxellaceae > Psychrobacter > Psychrobacter sp. H7-1. Next base: position 42,574 of record NZ_CAJHBH010000004.1, on the reverse strand, counting down.
AATTCAGCGCCCGCTGGATCAGCTTGCCGGTATCACCTTCAGCGGAGCAGTTTTCTCGGGTCATTTTCTTTTGGGCCCAAAGTATTTTAGAGCAGACCAAAATGGCCAATGGCGAGGCAGATGTCAGCGTGTATTCGGTGATTGCTCATGAGACGGCAACTGGCTACGCTCAGTGCTTTGCTGAAGATGTGAGCAACGAGCACATGGGTAAATTGGCGCTAGAGGATTTTGAATTTAGCGATCAAATCAAGCAAGAGTGGAGTGATCCGGCGATGTATGACAAGCTAAAAGCAGGTGAAGCTTTTATAAACCCTGAAGTGGCACTGCAAGTAAAATAATAATCAGCAGCTGATAACCAGTCATCAACCTATGGGCTACAAAGAGAATAAAAGGAGTGCCAATGACGCGCCGCAATGTACAGCTTACGCTAACCTCTGAGAGCGATACTCAGGCCTTGGCCAAACAGTTGGCCCAAGCCCACATCAAAGGTAGTGTCTGGCTATCAGGAGATCTGGGTGCCGGAAAGACCACTTTAACCCGCTACTGGCTGCGTGCCCTAGGCCATGAAGGCGCGGTAAAAAGCCCGACCTATACTTTGGTTGAGCCTTATGAGCTAAAAAATAGCACGAATGTGGCGGTTGATCGGGTATATCATGCCGACTTGTATCGTCTACAAGACCCAGAAGAGCTGTCATTTATAGGCTTTGAAGAGTATTTGGAGGATGAGCGGGCGTTGGTAATTATCGAATGGGCCAGCCGTGCTGAGGCGTATTTGCCGCCACCGGTAATGACAGTCACCCTTACTGTGGTCAGTGATGAGCAAGGCACACGCCGAGAGGTGAGCGTGGACTTTGATGACGCTATTGATTTTGTTGCACCAGATTAATGACTTGATCTTTTGCAGTGATTTGGATGCTCATATCCTTAATTATTTACCTTAATTTATTGGTCCTCATTTATTTATCGTCCAGCTTTGAGCTTTATACATGATGTTTCGCCGTAACCCGCTCGATGGCTTAGCCGACACTGGCCTACAGGTCAGCACTCAGGCTCAGCATAGCAATCGCATAAAAAAACTGCCGCCTTTATTGGTCAATCAGCTGGCAGCAGGCGAGGTGGTGACTCGGCCTGCCTCAGTGGTCAAAGAGCTGATTGAAAATGCGCTTGATGCTGGCGCGCGCCAAATTGATGTGCGCATTACTCAAGGCGGTATGGGCATTATTGAGGTGGCCGATGATGGCTGCGGCATTCATCCTGAGGATATGGTAATGGCGGTGACCCGCTTTGCCACCAGTAAAATCGCTGATGTGGCGCATTTGCAAGGCATAGCCACTTTAGGGTTTCGTGGTGAAGCACTGGCCGCTACAGCTGCTGTGTCCCGATTGAGCTTAACCAGCTGCTGTGATGACAGCGGTATTGGCCGACAGCTTAATGTGGCCGGTATTTTAGAGGACACGCCGCAATTGGTGCCGGTAGTGCATCGCCGTGGCACCACAGTAAGCGTAAAGGACTTGTATTTTAATGTGCCGGCAAGACGTGGCAATCTAAAGGCCATCTCGACTGAGTTTATGCACATCGAGACGGTGGTCAAACAGTTGGCATTGGTAGCAAGTGATGTCAGCTTTAGCCTTTGGCATAATGACAAACGTCGTTTTAATTTTGCCGCCATCCATGCTGAGCCGTCATCGCCGTTAACCGTATCTTCGTCTAACCTTGCCTCAGAAGCCTTATCTACCCAAGTGATGCAAGCCTTGCTGACACGATTAAAATCGGTGCTACCCCCAAGTCATGAGCAAGCAAGTTTATTACATGACAACAACTTGCAGGTGTTATCCTTAGATTTAGAGGCGCTGCGTGTGCAATATGAGGGCATGCGCGGCATCAACAGCAGCCAAGAGCCACTAGGCATTGAAGGGCTGATAATTCCAAGTACAAAGGCACTGGCCAATCATCCTTATAAGCTGATTTATATCAATGGTCGCTTGGTCAAAGATAAGCGTATTGCCCAGAGCCTACGTGAGAGCATTAATGGCTTTGATCACATTGCCAGCCTAGGCTACGTGCTGTTTTTTAATCTGCCCAAGGCGTGGCTAAATCTTAATGTGCATCCCTCGAAGCTGTGCATAAAAATCCAAAATCTGGCCAATGTCATGGCGCACTTTGAGGTGGGCGTGCGTGAGGCCTTGCAGCGTTGGCAGAAGCGTCAGCCGATAATACAGCCGATAGTGCAGCCGCCGCAATACCAGATCAACGCCCAAGCATCAGTGCAAGTGGCGCAGTCCCACTCTCACCAGATATCTGTCAGCCAAGGCTCTAAGCGGATTGCACCATCTAATCACATAGACTACCCGCACAATAGCAGTGCTACAGCGTCTGAGACGACAGTACCTCAGTTAAAACAGCCGGTACAGACAAATGAGTCGATAGCCTATTATCAGACACAGGGCCACCACGGCCAGTATACGCAAAGCCACCCCCATGTCGTCTCTGATTCACGCTTATCAGGTTTTGACACTGTAACAGACTTGCCTCCTGTGTCTTTTACCCAAAAAGATGGCCCAGTGCAGTGCTTATATTTGTTAAAGGACAGTCTGTTGAATGAGAGTCTGTTGAGTGACAGTCTTTTAAGTGATCAGCAGCTGGCGTTATTACAAATACAGCACACCCTGTATGTTTTTTTGGAGACTGAGTTGATACGGTGGCTACAGGCTAGCTTCTGTACGCTGCTAGAGGATGAATGGCAGAGACACTATAAAGACTATCAAGCCTGCGTGAGTCAAGGGCAAAAACTAGCCTGGATAAACACCCAGCTACAAAATCTAGCTAAAGCGGCTCAAAACCAATGGAAGCAGCCTTGGAGCAAGCAATTGGCCGACCAAGCGCTTGGCGAGCTGCCTTTATCGCAGCTGATTCAATTAATACTAAAAAACGACCCGTAAAATCAGTTAGGTTTATGACAGTGTCCAAGCCGTTTATAACCGCTAATCCAATCAAAAAAAACCATAACCATAAGAGTAGATACCATGGGTGATGTTGATAATTTAAGCTTGCCAACAAAGCTGCCAGACAATGCGGTGGTGTGCTTAATGGCTCCCACAGCCAGCGGTAAAACCTCGTTGGCTTATGAATTGTATGAGACCGGACGCTTTGAGATTGTTTCGGTCGACTCTGCGCTTATTTATAAAGACATGAATATAGGTACCGCTAAGCCCACACAAAGTGAGCTTGAGCAATATCCGCATCATTTGGTGGATATCATCGATCCGACGCAAAGCTATAGTGTGGCAAACTTCGTCAGCGACACACAGCAGCTTGTTGAGCAAATTCATCAGCGCGGCAAAATTCCGCTATTGGTTGGCGGTACCTTGATGTATTACATGGCACTGTTTAACGGCTTATCTCCAATTCCCGATACCGACCCAAACGTTCGTGCCCAAGTAGAGGCTCAGCGTCAGCAGCAAGGGATTGAAGCCTTGCATGACTATTTATCTAAGATAGATCCACTGCTGGCTGAACGCTTACCTATAGGTGATACCCAAAGAATTACCCGCGCCATCGAGGTATATCAACAAACCGGTAAACCCTTAAGCTATTGGCAGCAACTTCCCAAACAGGCCTTATCAGACAATCCTCAGCAGTACTGGCTAGGCTTAGCGGTCATTCCAGATAGAGCGTGGCTCCATGAGCGTATTGCCTTAAGGCTTGAGATGATGTGGGCAGATGGTTTTTTTGATGAGGTGGGGCAGCTGCTTACCAATTACTCATTGGATGCGCAGATGCCATCGATGCGCTGTGTGGGCTACCGCCAAGTCATTGATTACCTGATAGCCACCGATCATCCTCTGATTAGTCGGCTGAAAATAAACGGCCAATCTGTTGATAATAAAGGGCTAGAAGTGAATGAGGCGCACAAGTCAATTGCTTGTCAAGATATGAAAAATAAGGCATTATATGCGACGCGACAGCTGGCTAAGCGCCAATATACCTGGCTTAGAAACCTGGTAGCAAGCCATCAGCCCTCTGATACGCTACAGACAAGCGGTGCACAAACTGAGCAAAAAGTGGTGCACAGCTTCGATACCATACAAGACGCTAAGGCCTATTTATTCTCCCGTCTTTAATAAAAGCACAATAAAAAGTGTCACAAAAGATGTCAAAGGCAATGTAGCCGATGCGTAAGTAATATATCTTGAGCGTAGTTCGCTATAAAGGGTATGGACTGGATTTTGAGAGTGAAAATAGCCCGCTTAATATTGTGAACATCAAATATAAGCCAGCCAAACGTATATAAAACCTGTGCTTCACTTTTTTTGTAAGACGAAGAGCAAAAAAAATGCTATGGTAAAGACAACTTAAGTATTGACAACTTCATTTAGAAATACAACCAATTAATAACGAAACGTAATAGCTATTTTGGGATTACAGTATTACCCTAATTACTTATTTGTCATCCATCTATAATAAATTAAAAAATTCAGGAGACATACCTCATGTCAAAAGGACAAACGCTTCAAGATCCATTTTTAAATTCTTTGCGCAAAGATCGCATACCCGTATCTATCTTTTTGGTAAATGGTATTAAACTACAAGGTCAAATTGAATCTTTTGACCAGTATGTGGTGTTGTTAAAAAACACGGTCAGCCAAATGGTATATAAGCATGCCATATCAACAGTAGTACCTGCCCGCAATCCACGTAGCAGTGGAGCAACACCGGGCGGCTCTATTCAACAACCTGCAGGCTACCCTAGTGCAGGCGGCTTTAGTGCACCGCCAGCTGCAGGGGGATTTGATCGAGGCGCGCCTGGTTTTGAGCCGGGTGGTTTCGCCAGTAAGCGCAGCGGCTTTAATCGTGGCGGCTTTGCCGATCGCGGTTTTAATCAAGAGCGTGGCGGCTTTGCCCAAGAGCGTGGTTTTGGGGTAGAGCGCGGCTTTGAAGGCGATCGTGGTTTTGATTCTGATAGAAGCTTTGGCGCCAGTCGTCCACAACCACAGCGCGGCTTCGATGAGCGTAGCTTTGAAAAGCGCGGCTTTGCAGCGCCCAACCAGGTCGATAATGATGAAGACTTAGGTGGTGGTTTTGGCAGTGATGATTAACTGTTGATGCTGATTTCAAGAGCAATACTCAACAGCCGCCCATTTAAATCTAACGGCTTTGAGTCAACAATAAAAAAACCTGCTTTCTGGCAGGTTTTTTTATGCCTAAAATCGGATAAGGTTAGATATTATTACATTCTATTGACATCTAGAGCTGCTCGTAGCTTGGTGGAATATGCTAAACTTACCCCTTATAGTGAGCTATGAAATAGACCCTGAAGCGTAAGGGTTAAAAAAGCCATATTCTAATAAAAAATTACATTCCAATAACTCATAAAGCCTGATTTTATTATGCAAACACAACTGCCACCGCCCACTTATGAACAGTATATCAAGTATGCGGTAGATGCCATCCGTACTGAGCAAGCTGCATTACAGTTACTAATTGAGCAGCTTGATGAGCGTTTTGTCGAAGCGTGCGAGCTGATTCGCAATTGCAAAGGCCGAGTGGTGGTCACTGGTATGGGCAAGTCAGGCCATATTGGCCGTAAAATTGCTGCCACCTTTGCCTCAACCGGTTCTCCCTCCTTTTTTATGCATCCTGGGGAGGCAGGCCATGGTGATTTGGGCATGTTGGTGGCAGGGGATGTGCTGCTGGCCATCTCAAACTCTGGTGAGTCTGATGAGATTAAGACCTTGTTGCCTGTGGTCAAGCAATTGGCCATTCCTTTAATCAGTATCAGCCGTGATAAGCGCGGTATGCTGCCTAAGTCTGCAGATGTGGCGCTCACTTTGGGTGCTTCTGAAGAGGCTTGTCCTTTGGGGCTGGCTCCCACTTCAAGTACCACAGCGACTTTGGCCTTAGGCGATGCTATTGCTGTGGCATTGGTACATGCGCGTCATTTTACCTCAGAGGATTTTGCGCTGTCACATCCAGCAGGTGCGCTAGGACGTAAGTTATTGATGCGAGTTAGTGACTTGATGCATCAAGCCCAAAAAGATTTGCAGCTGCCCCTGGTATCGACCGATACCACGTTACATCAGGCACTATTTGTCATGACCAATGGGCGCTTAGGCATGGCGGTGGTTATGGATGAGGCGCACAAGGTAGTGGGGATTTTCACCGATGGTGATTTGCGCCGTGCACTTGAAAAACACATTGATTTGCAAACCCCTATGTCACAAATTATGACCCCCAATCCCAAACAAATCTCAAAAGATATGCGGGCCTCAGATGCTTTAAGTTTAATGAACGAAAAAGCCATCAGCCAGCTACTGGTAGTCGATGAGCAGCAGCAGCTTGAAGGGGTGATTAGCATTCATGACTTACTACAAGCGGGCGTGAGTTAGGCGTGATCATAAGCTTGTTATCTTAAATCATAAAAGGCTGTGCGCTTTTTACAGCTGTTGAGCCACTAAATACTGTCTTATTTTTTAATACATTTCAATTCGCGACGACACATAGGGTAAGTAGATATTATGCAAGACTTAATCCAAGCTGCAGGCAAAGTAAAATTGTTGGTGCTCGATGTAGATGGCATCTTATCTAATGGCTATATTATTTATGATGGCGAAGAGATAGAGACCAAGTGTTTTAATGTGAAAGATGGCATGGGCATCAAAGCAGTAAAATGGGCTGGCGTTAAAACGGCTATTATCACAGGTCGATCAAGTCCTATGGTCAATAAAAGGGCCAAAGAGATGGGTATTGATTATGTGATCCAAGGCCGTGATGATAAGCTTGAAGCGCTTAATCAGCTCCTATTAGATTTGCCAATAAGCTTAGAGCAGTGTGCTTATATGGGTGATGATCTGCCAGATATTAAGGCCCTGCAGTCGGTGGGTTTCTCTGCTACAGTAGCTAATGCCCATGCTGAGGTATTAAGCCGAGTGATGATGGTCACCACGCGTGCAGGTGGAGAGGGTGCCGTACGTGAGGTTTGTGATTTGATTTTAAAAGGTCATGGCAAGTACGAGCAATATATTAGCCAGTATGTGCTTGATTAATCAGCACTTAACACCATTTATTTTTTGTTATGGTCATAAAGAGGTGTAATGAATACCCGATTTTTATTTATCCTATCCTTGCTTGTGGCAGTATTTGCGGTATGGTTTTATCGCAATCAGGGCGAGCTTGACTCGATTATCAACTTATCTACTACCAATATTGAGTATGAAGCTACCGATATTTTGGCAGTTCAGACCAATGATGATGGGGTGGCTGAGTATTCATTAGCTGCCGATACTTTGACCCATTATGCCGATCAAAACTTGGATAAATTGGAGGCGATGAAGCTTAACTGGCGCCCCAGTCCCAATCGCAGTGTGTTGATTAATGCTGACGAAGCGGTGATGTATCATGAACAATCCAAAGTGGTGATGACCAATAATGTGTTGTTCTCGAGCCAAACTGCCGCAAATAATCTGGACAATAAGCCGCCTATGAAATTAGTGGCTTCAGAGCTTATAGGCGATTTGGAACAAAAAAGGGTCTATAGCAACACGCCCATTAAAGTGACCCAAGGACAAAACAGCTTTGAATCTTCAAGATTTTTGGCAGATGTGAACACAGGTGATTACGAGTTTGCCCAAGTGGCGGTTACCTTCATGCCACCGGCCCGCAAAGACGTGCCCTTATTTTAGATAGCTGTCTATTTTAAATGACGACTTATTTTTGATAGCTACTTATTCATTATTGTAGATAGCTACTGACTTTAAATAATTACTTTAGGCCATAATTTAGGAAAAACATTGTGAATAAACGCTCAAATACGCTAGCGCCAATACTCTCAACCCCGCACTCACCAAGCTTGATACCGGTGCTGAGCAAAATCACGCTTTTTGCCGCCACTGCTTTGGCGTCTATGGTCTCATTTAATGCCAATGCCTTGCCCTCTGATGCGCAGCAACCTATCCATCTGTTGGCGGATAAAGCCACTTATAGTGAGCGCACCGGTGTGACCTCCTACTCAGGCAATGTCACCATTACTCAAGGTACTTTAAAGCTTGCAGCAGATAATATTACCGTGAATTTATCTAATAGCCGCAGTATCTTATCCGCTGTCGCCACAGGCCGCCCAGCCACCATGCAGCAAGTGGTCACCAAAGAAAAAGGCTTGGCTCGCGGTCAAGCCAACAAGATTGATTACAATGCCCAAAATGGTATTGTGACTTTGACCGGTAACGCCAAGCTTACCCAAAATGGCGCAAGTTTCGCCGGCAACGTTATTCGCTATAGCTTAAAAGTGGGTGACGTTGAGGCTACTGCAGGCGGCAGTCAGCGTGTTGAGCTTGTTTTCCCGCCCAGTGAATCCAATAGTCGTACAGGAATTAGGTAGGTTATGAGTAACTCTGCATCGAATGCCCCAAAGCCTGAAGTGATAAGCCCTTTAGAGAAAACCCCCGTGTCGATAGCGCAGCCAGTTAGCTCGGATACTGCGTTGACCATGCTTAATCTGGCCAAGCGCTACGGTAAGCGCTGGGTGGTAAAAGATGTATCATTTAGCGTAGAGCCAGGTCAGGTTGTGGGTTTGTTAGGCCCGAACGGCGCTGGTAAGACCACCAGCTTTTATATGGTGGTAGGGCTGGTGAATATGGATAAAGGCATGGTAAAGCTTGGCAATCAAGACCTGTCTAAATACGCCATGCATGAGCGCGCGCGCGCCGGTATTGGTTATCTACCCCAAGAGGCTTCTATTTTTCGTAAGCTGACCGTACGAGAGAACATTCTTGCGATTTTACAAACCCGAAAAGACTTAGATAAAGCGGCGCAGGAGCAAGAGCTTAACAAACTCATCGCTGATTTTAGCTTAGAGCATGTGTGCCATTCGCTCGGTATGAGTGTATCAGGGGGTGAGCGTCGGCGCTGTGAGATTGCACGTGCACTGGCGGCCAATCCGAAGTTTATTTTATTGGATGAACCCTTTGCTGGTGTTGATCCTATCTCAGTCAGTGACATCAAAGAGGTGATTGTGGCGCTAAAACGCCGCGGTATTGGGGTGCTGATTACCGACCATAACGTGCGTGAGACGCTGGCGATTTGTGAGCATGCGTATATCGTAAGTGAGGGCGCTATTATTGCCCATGGTACCTCAGAGGAGGTGTTAAATAACGAGCTGGTGCAAGAGGTGTATTTAGGCCGCGACTTCCAGGCTTAGTCGTCACCTATTGTCAGCGGGGGGTCAGCCGGTGGCATCACTATTAAACACAGCCTTTTAGACAATCCGTTATAGATTAAATGAGGCAGATGTCGTAGACGCATAGGCTTTTTAGTCCGTTGTTTATGGCATGCCCATACTTATTGCTATTTTCATTCTCCTCGCATCCTAAAGATAGCTGGCTGTTACAGGCTGGCTATTTTTAACGCCAAAGTTTGTCGCAATCGGCGCATCTTTATTAATCAACCATTTTGCATATGAGACGCCTCATATGTAGCATCACTTACTAAGGGTAGCGGTTATGGCCAAATCAAAATCAAGTTATGTCTGCCAAAATTGCGGCGCCTATTTTGGTAAATGGGCCGGACAATGCTCTGACTGTGGGGAGTGGAATACTCTTGTTGAGGCGCCCAATGTCAGCCTACCGCATCACAATAAGTCGGCGGCTAAAGGCGCTATGGCAGCACATACAGGCCCTAAGGTGTTGGCTGGTGCAAAGTCTGATCGTATGAATTATTCAGGCTCACAAAGCGGCGTTGTCACGTTAGGCTCAGTCAATGTCACCTTCGATACCCGTCTGCCTACTGGGATTAGTGAATTTGACCGCGTCCTTGGTGGCGGCTTAGTGGCCGGCTCAGTGGTGCTTATTGGTGGTGACCCTGGTATTGGTAAATCGACCATTTTATTGCAGACAGCGGCCAATATGGCAGACCCTGAGTCTTTGTCCGGCAGTGCATTGTATGTGACCGGAGAGGAGTCGTTATCGCAAGTGGCCATGCGGGCACAGCGCTTAGGGTTATCCAGCGATCACTTAAAGGTCATGACAGAGACCAATGTGGAGACCATCTGCGCAGCACTGACCCAAGAGCAGCCTGCGGTGGCTATTATTGACTCTATTCAGACTATTTATACCGATGCCATAAACTCGGCACCCGGGGGCGTCAGTCAAATTCGAGAGTCAGCAGCAATGCTCACCCGCTATGCCAAGCAAACCGGTACGGCCTTATTCTTGGTGGGTCATGTGACCAAAGAGGGTACGTTGGCTGGGCCACGCGTGCTTGAGCACATGGTGGATACGGTGTTGTATTTCGAGGGTCAGTCTGATTCTCGCTTTCGTATGATACGTGCGGTAAAAAACCGCTTTGGCGCGGTCAACGAGCTGGGTATTTTTGGAATGACAGATACCGGTCTAAAAGAAGTGGCCAATCCTTCAGCCATATTCTTAAGTCGTTATGATAAGCCGATATCTGGATCCATTGTCATGGTTAGCCGTGAAGGCACTCGGCCGCTATTGGTAGAGGTGCAAGCGTTGGTCGATGATTCTGCGGGGCAGCCCAGACGTATGGCATTAGGCCTAGATCCTCAGCGCTTGGCGATGCTGCTGGCGGTCATGCACCGTCATGGCGGTATACATACCAGCGGACAGGATGTGTATGTCAACGTGGTGGGCGGGGTAAAAGTGATGGAGACCGGCTCAGACTTGGCGGTACTGTTAGCTTGTGCCTCAAGTATTAAGGAGCGGCCGTTGCCCTCATCTTTGGCGGTATTTGGTGAGGTGGGGCTATCGGGCGAGATACGCCCGGTTCCCAACGGTCAAGAGCGCCTAAAAGAGGCAATGAAACACGGCTTCACCCACGCCATCGTACCCAAAGCCAATGCCCCAAAAAACCTTATGGGGCAGTTTAAGGGTATCACAGTGATAACGGCTGATCGCTTGGATGATGCCATTGACCGAGCGTTTGAAATTTAAGGCGCTGAGTGTTTTAAATTAGCGCTCATAATACGCGTAAAAATGATGCACCGGACCATGGCCATGACCGACATTAAGCTCATCTGCATGCGCTAGAGCACCCGTCAGATAAGCTTTGGCCTTAGCACAAGCTAGGCTTAAGCTGTCTCCTTGACTCCAAAAAGTCGCGATGGCGGCAGATAGGGTGCAGCCAGTGCCGTGGCTGTTTTTAGTAGCGATACGCGCCGCCTCCAGCCACTGACTTTGACCCTCTACCCATAACAGATCTGGAGAGTCTGGCTGATTAAGCAGGTGACCGCCTTTTAAAAAGGTGGCGACCCCTAAACGCTCTGCCTGCTCGAGCATCTGTTCTCGGGTGGTGGCCTCAGCTTCACCCAGTAAATCAGCAGCTTCTGGCAGGTTGGGGGTAATCAGCCCCACTTGGGGCAATAATAGCTCACGCAAGGCCGCCACCGCATCACTGTCCAGCAGTCTATCGCCGCTTTTAGCAACCATGACCGGGTCTAGCACTACCTTGGTGGGTTGGTAAGTCTGAAGCGCTTCTGCCACACAGCGGATGACCTCAGCGGTACCTAACATTCCAATTTTCACCGCATCGACCTGTACATCGCTAAATACAGAATCTAATTGAGCACGAATTAAGTCAGTTGGCATCATCTGAATTTGCTGCACACCTTGGGTGTTTTGTGCCACCACGGCGGTGATGACACTCATCGCATAGCTACCATTGGCGCTAATGGCCTTAATGTCGGCTTGAATACCGGCGCCGCCTGTACAGTCTGTACCAGCAATAGTTAATACATTTTTAATCACCGCTACGCTCCTTAAAAATTAGGATGGTTATTGATAGCCTATCTTATGTTATCGCTGTGCTATCAGCAGCTCAGCTGCTTGCTTTGGATCATCGGCCGCACAAATCGCAGAGACTACAGCGATCCCATGACAGCCTGTTTGGTACACTTGCCTGGCATTAGCATGGTTAATGCCGCCAATGGCCACTGTGGGCAATACGCTGGCCTTGGATAAAGTGCTCAATCCCTCTAAGCCTATAGGCTCGGCATGATCTTGTTTGGTAGCGGTAGCGAATACAGGGCCTAGTCCGACATAATCGAGCAGATCAAGGTGATGGTGGTGCGTCTGCTGTAACTGCGCTAAAGCATTAATAGACAGCCCCAGCCAAGCATCATGGCCTAAAATATTTCGGGCCTGTTCAACACTCAAGTCGCCTTGACCGATATGAGCACCATCGAGTTTGGCTTTATGTGCAATCTGCACTTTGTCATTGATAACCAAAGGAACACGACCAGCAATGGCCTCTTTAAGCTCACAGGCTGTGGTATACAAGGCCTCATCGCTGGCGTGTTTGTCACGCAACTGCACTAGGGTCACGCCGCCATCGATGGCAGCAAGCACCGTCTCAATCAGTCCCTTATCAGCGCATAGAGCGCTATCGGTGACCAAATATAGCGATAAGGCATCGGCAGATTTATTATGTTTATTCATAAAATATTACTCGTGCTTGTTGAGAGACATCGGTTGCCTGTAGGGCATACAAACTATCGAGGAAGTGGATATAAAAGCTGCCAGGCCCTTGAGCAATCTGCATGGCGTGCTCAGCGGCCTGTCCGTAATAACATAAGGCGGTGACAGCCGCTTGTGCCATAGCCTTCTTATTGGCGCCTACAAAGCCGGCTATGAGCGCCGTTAAGGCACAGCCAATGGCGGTGACTTGAGTCATCATAGGATGGCCATGATTAATAGCCCAGCGGTTCATGCCATCGGTCACCCAGTCAATCTCTCCGGTAACCACCACTACCTTGGCATATTGGGTCAAGGCTTCAGCTGCTGCATGGGCCGCCGCCACGCTATCGCCGCTATCGGTGCCCCTGCTTTGACTACTCATACCCGCCAGAGCCAATATTTCTGAAGCATTGCCGCGAATGACATCAGGCTGTAGTGACAGTAGCTGCCGGCAAGCTTGTTGCCGAAATGCAGTGGCACCCACAGCGACTGGGTCTAGCACCCAAGGAATGCCTTTGCTGTGTGCCATCTTGGCCGTGGCCAGCATGCTGTTTAGACGAGTTTGGGTCAGCGTACCGATGTTAATCGCTAGGGCATCAGATAAGCACACAAAGTCAGGGGCTTCTTGAATGTCATGTACCATAGCAGGCGAGGCGCGACAGGCCAAAAGCACATTGGCAACCGTATTATGGGCGACATCATTGGTGAGGTTATGGACCAAAGCAGATTGGTCTTTAAAGGCGTGAAAACAAGACTCGATGAATGGTAACTGCATCTTCCCTCCGAATAGGATAAGAGGGCGTTTAGAAACACACAGCATGACGGCACGCTTATGATAAAGGTGGCAAGTTAACAATCAACCCTTACCCAAAGATGCCGTTATCGCTATACACTCCCTACGCCAGTATAATCTGGATCAGGTTCAAAGGGTGCATCTCAGCCCAAGGGCGCCCCTGTGATAACTTAAAAACAAATAAAACAGCTGCTTATCATAGCTAAGATGGCTTTTTTTCACAAGGGTTTGAGCGGCCTATCTTGCTCAGCTTTTTTAAACTTAGGGCTTTGAAGTTGCCGACTCAAAAATTGGGCATAAAAAAAGACCTGCCGTTTACGGTGCAGATCTTCTTTTGATCCTGGTTTTAGCCCACCAGGCCGCTTATCGACAAGCGTAAATTTATCACCCTGACTTGATTTAGCAACTGTACTTTTAAAAACCAGCAGCTTACTAAGATTAGCAGGATTAAGGTGAACCCACTCTTTCAATGGTCACATTGGCAATACCACGGCTTACCAAACCGATCTGCTTAGCAGCAGCATAAGATAAATCCAACACACGGTTACCATGGTAAGGACCACGGTCATTCACTTTGACTACCACGCTCTTACCGTTACCTTTGTTGGTGACACGTAAGTAAGTATTAAAAGGTAAAGAGGGGTGTGCTGCGGTTAATGAGTTCATATCAAAGCGCTCACCACTGGCAGTCTTTCTGCCATGGAACTTGCCACCGTACCAAGAGGCACGACCACTTTGTTTGAATTTGTTAACAGCATTTGAGGCTACTAACGTTAAATGAGATAACACATCATCGTTATCTTGGCTAACTTTACTACCTTTGGCATTCATCAATGAGCTGCTGGCAGCTAAAGATGAGGGCTCAAAGGAGGTTTGTAATAAAGAGGTGGGTTGGCTTTTTTTGCGTGCTAACTCGTTGAGTACACTGTCGATATCGCTTGGGCTTTTAACGCTGATAGTTTGCTTAGAATCCGTAGCGTGAGCCAGATTAGTGGCTCCTACCATGCATGCTAGCGCACATAGAGCTGATGTGAATTTCTTCATAATTGCCTCGTAAGCATTTATCTTAAGTAATGGAAACTCAAAAGATTATGCATTTACTATAAAAATACTACTTAATTAAATAGCTTAAATAAAAATGGGTTAAATAAAAAATACTTATCTAAATTGTTAACATTGGCTATAAAACCATAGGAGGTAAAGATACACACGAAGTGTCACATTTAGATTTGCCAATGTTATCTTTTTGTAACTTAACATTAAGCAAAGGGGATTTGCAAGTGACGCTAGAGTTCAATTTTATAGATAATAGACCATTTTTTGATCTATGAATAGTAAAAATATTGAACTCTAGCTAAATAAAGGACGCAATAAATTAAAATTTATTGGTTAAGCATTACTGATAAATAACTTCGATAATTTCAAATTCTACCAGGCCGCTTGGGGTCTCAATACGTGCCTCATCACCCTCTGATTTACCGATTAAACCTCGAGCAATAGGGGAGTTGACGGAGATTTTGTTGTTCTTAAAGTCTGCCTCATCATCGCCCACAATCTGATAGCGCTTTTGCTCTTCAGTGTCTAGGTTTTCGATAACCACAGTCACACCAAATACGACGCGGCCCTCACGTGGTAAGGTAGCCGGATCAATAACTTGAGCGCCAGAGAGTTTGGCTTCAATGTCACGAATACGAGCTTCACAAAAACCTTGTTGCTCACGGGCGGCGTGGTATTCTGCATTTTCTTTTAAGTCGCCATGTTCGCGGGCTTCAGCAATCGCAGCCGTGATGCGCGGACGATCTACGCTTTTGAGTTGCTTAAGCTCGGCTTCTAACGCAGCATGTCCTTGCGGAGTCATTGGGTAACGTTGCATATCATCTTCCTCATATACATATATGGATGAATAAATTAATAAACAAAAAACACCCCAGCACTCATCACTAAGAGGGTGCTGTTGGTGTCAGGCTTAGGTTAAGTTGTGTGTCGACCTTCTATTTTCAGCGCTGAGCTAAAAAAAGACGACTTATAACAAAAATTGCTAACCGAAGCTGTCGATTAGCAATTAAAAAAAACATAAGGTGGTACGTTATCAAGCCAGTGTATTAATGTTGAACAAAAAGCGACTGCTTAATAACAAGCCTAGAGTTATTAGCCTAAACTTTTTAGGTCAATAAGTCCACTTTTATATTAGGGTTTTCACATCAATAACGGTATCATATAAATGATAAGAGGTCTTATTATAAAAGCTCATCTTGGTTTGTATCGCTAAATTTTGTTACCGGCGACTGCCATGAGCTGTGACAATTTAGAGCCATCACAACACACAACAGCCACCCGCGAAACTTACGTTTTAGCTTTCAGTTTATAGTAGCCAAGCAGCTTACTTAATAGCTGCTTGCAACCCGTTGGCTTTATAAGTCTACTTTTGGCAGCTTTAATCAAACCAGTGACTAAAGTGCGGCTTCGTGTAACGCTTGTAATTTATAGACATCAAAAGGCAAGTCGATGGCATAAGACTTACATACCGCATCGGCTGCGCCTAAAGTGGTGACATAGAACACCTTGCTTTGAAGGGCATTGCGGCGAATTGAGAACGAGTCCTCTTGCGCTTGCTTACCTTCGGTTGTATTGATAATAAGGTCGATTTCACCATTTTTCAAGGCATCAACGACATGAGGACGACCTTCAGTCACTTTATTAATGCGTTTGCACTCGATGCCTTGCTCGGTGAGATACTGCTCAGTACCTGCGGTGGCCACCAATTTAAAGCCAAAATCAATGAGCTGTTTGGCGATAGGTGCAATGTTAGGCTTGTCGCTATCACGCACTGAGATGAATACCGTCTTAGTCTCGCCCTGTTTTGGTAGGCCTGGTAGACGCTCATTAGAGCCGATAATGCCTTTATAGAAAGCTTCACCGAAGGTTTTGCCAACGCCCATCACTTCACCGGTTGACTTCATTTCAGGGCTTAAGATAGGGTCCACACCTGGGAATTTAGCGAATGGGAAGACCGACTCTTTCACTGCAAAGAAAGTGGGCTTAATTTCTTGGGTGAATTTTTGATCCTGTAGTGAGGTACCAGCCATACAGCGAGCCGCCACTTGAGCCAGTGACTTGCCAATGCATTTAGAAACAAAAGGCACGGTACGCGCAGCACGAGGGTTCACCTCTAAGATGTAAACGGTGCCATCTTTTACCGCAAACTGTACGTTCATTAAGCCTACCACGCCAAGCTCTTTGGCCATGGCCACGGTTTGAGCGCGCATCTCATCACAAATCTCATCAGATAGAGAATAAGGCGGTAATGAGCAGGCTGAGTCGCCTGAGTGAACACCGGCTTGTTCGATGTGCTGCATGATCCCGCCGATAACCACTTCATTGCCGTCACTAACACAGTCTACGTCCACCTCAATGGCGTCATCTAAGAAGCGATCTAACAGTACTGGTGCTTCATTAGAAGCTTGTACCGCTGTGCGCAAATAGTGCTTAAGCTCTTCTTCGTTGTAGACAATCTCCATGGCACGGCCGCCGAGTACATAAGATGGGCGAACGACTAATGGATAGCCGACGCTGCTGGCCTTCATTAAGCCATCTTCCATGCTGGTGGCTAGGGCGTTTGGTGGCTGAATCAGATTTAGCTGCTGAATCATGTGTTGGAAGCGCTCACGGTCTTCAGCGCGGTCAATGGCATCAGGAGAGGTACCAATGATGTTCACGCCTGCAGCTTCTAAGGCACGAGCTAATTTAAGTGGGGTTTGACCACCGAATTGCACGATAACCCCTTCAGGTTTTTCGATACGGACAATTTCTAGCACATCCTCTAGGGTGATCGACTCAAAGTACAAGCGGTCTGAGGTATCATAGTCGGTTGAAACCGTTTCTGGGTTACAGTTCACCATGATGGTCTCATAGCCGTCTTCACGCATGGCAAGGGCTGCGTGCACACAGCAGTAATCAAACTCAATACCTTGACCAATACGGTTTGGGCCACCGCCAATAACCATGATTTTTTTGTTATCGGTTGGATTCGCCTCGCACTCTTCATCATAGGTTGAGTACATATAAGCGGTAGAGGTCGCAAATTCAGCGGCACAAGTATCCACACGCTTATAAACCGGATAGACCTGTAAGTCCCAGCGCTTTTTGCGCAGCTGCTTTTGAGATACGCCGAGCAGTTTGGCCAAGCGTAAATCAGATAGGCCTTTGCGCTTAAACTTGCGTAGATTTGCGGCATTAAGACCACCGAAGCCTAGCAGCTTAACCTGCTCTTCGGTTTTTACAATGTCTTGAATTTGAACCAAGAACCAAGGGTCGATATTGGTCAGTTTAAATACTTCATCAACACTCATACCTAAGCGGAAGGCATCTGCGATATAGAAGATACGCTCAGGAGTAGGGACGGTTAAACGGTTTTTAATCTCAGCCTTTACTTTGTCCTCGCTGATTTTGCCGGCTTTTAGAGCAGCAAAGTCGATTTGCTCATCAAAACCATCAGCACCCGTCTCAAGGCCACGCAGCGCTTTGTGCATCGACTCTTGGAAGTTACGGCCGATAGCCATGACTTCACCCACAGACTTCATCTGGGTTGATAAGATGTTTTCTGCTTGTGGGAATTTTTCGAAGTTAAAGCGTGGAATCTTGGTGACAACATAGTCAATAGATGGCTCAAAGCTGGCTGGTGTTTTACCGCCAGTGATGTCGTTTTGCAGCTCATCAAGTGTATAACCCACGGCCAATTTGGCAGCGATTTTAGCAATTGGGAAGCCGGTTGCTTTTGAGGCCAGAGCTGATGAGCGAGATACACGAGGGTTCATCTCAATCACCACCATACGGCCGGTTTTTGGGTTCACCCCAAACTGAACGTTAGAGCCGCCGGTTTCCACACCAATCTCACGCAGTACGGCCAGTGACGCGTTACGCATGATTTGGTATTCTTTGTCGGTAAGCGTCTGAGCAGGGGCAACTGTTATTGAGTCGCCGGTGTGCACGCCCATTGGGTCGACGTTTTCGATGGCACAGATAATGATACAGTTATCATTTTTGTCGCGTACCACTTCCATCTCATATTCTTTCCAGCCGATTAATGATTCATCAATCAATAACTGGTTGGTAGGCGATAAGTCAAAACCACGCTCACAAATTTCGATAAACTCGTCACGGTTGTAAGCGATACCACCGCCTGAGCCGCCCATAGTGAATGATGGACGGATGATACATGGGAAGCCAAGTCTACTTTGAATGTCAAAGGCTTCTTCCATGCTCTCAGCAATCTCAGCGCGTGGACATTCAAGGCCAATACGCTTCATGGCTTGGTCAAACAGTTCGCGGTCTTCAGCCATCTCGATGGCATCTTTGGTTGCCCCGATGAGCTCAACGTTGTATTTTTCTAAGACGCCGTTTCTATCTAAGTCTAGTGCACAGTTAAGTGCCGTCTGACCACCCATGGTCGGCAAGATAGCGTCTGGACGTTCTTTATCAATAATTTGCTCAACCGTTTGCCAAGTAATCGGTTCAATATAGGTGGCATCAGCCATCACAGGGTCAGTCATGATGGTGGCGGGGTTTGAGTTGACTAAGATAACGCGGTAGCCTTCCTCGCGAAGTGCTTTACAAGCTTGTGCGCCTGAGTAGTCAAACTCACAAGCTTGACCGATAACGATAGGGCCGGCGCCAATAATTAGGATGCTTTTAATATCAGTACGTTTTGGCATAAGTCTCTCTTTTTTATATATTTAGTTCTGTGTCTATGGGTGACAATCAGCAAAATGCGTCGAGCGTATTGGCTGGTGATTAAGCCTGTTTGTTCTGCTGCATTAAGTCAGCAAATCTCTTAAATAAGGGCGCCGCATCTTGAGGGCCAGGGCTTGCCTCTGGGTGACCTTGGAAACTAAATACAGGTTTGTTGGTCAGCTCAATACCTTGGTTGGTGCCATCGAATAATGAGCGGTGCGTGGCTTTGACATTGTCTGGTAAGGTGGATTCGTCTACGGCAAAGCCATGGTTTTGAGAGGTAATCATCACCTTTTTGCTGGCCAAATCCTGTACAGGGTGGTTGGCACCGTGGTGACCGGTTTTCATTTTCATGGTCTTGGCACCGCTGGCAAGGCCGACCAGCTGATGACCTAAGCAGATACCAAAGGTTGGGATGTCTGTCTCTTCAATGATGTGACGTACCGCATCGATGGCGTAATCACAAGCGGCAGGGTCACCAGGGCCATTTGATAAGAAAATACCGTCTGGGTTTTGTGCCAAGACATCAGCAATAGGCGTTTGCGCCGGTACCACAGTCACTTTACAGCCCAAATCTACTAACATGCGTAGGATATTGGTTTTGGTGCCAAAATCGTAAGCGACCACGTCATATTGATGATCAATATGCTCGCCAAGCTTTTTGTAATAGCCGCCGGTTTGGCTCTCGGTTACCCCATGTACGCCACGGTCTGCCAGCTCCCAAGTGCCTTCTGTCCACTCAAAGCCTTCAGGGTTGCAGCACTCTTTGGCCAAGTCCATACCTTCTAGGCCTTCCCACTGCTGGGCAATTTCGATGGCTTTTTGGATATCTTCTTCACTGATGGTCGCGCCATTGCTGGCAGTCATGATACAGCCATTTTGAGCGCCTTTATCACGCAGGATACGGGTCAGTTTGCGGGTATCAATCTCAGCGATAGCCACAGTCTGCTGGCGCTGTAAATAATCGCTTAAGCTTTCTGAGTTGCGGAAGTTTGAGGTGGTCATGGTGGCATCACGAATGATTAAGCCCTCTGCCCAAACTTGGTTGTTTTGATAGATGTTGCCAGATTCGGCATCTTCAACGTTGGTACCTGTATTACCGATGTGTGGGTAGGTTAGGGTAACGATTTGTTTGGCATAACTTGGGTCAGTCAGGATTTCTTGATACCCAGTCATTGAAGTATTGAAGACTACTTCACCTACGCGGCTACCTGCTGCACCAATTGAGATGCCACGAAAAATATTACCATCGGCCAAAGCCAAAATAGCTTCAACTTCATTAGAGATATTGTGTGTTGTGTCTTGTTGTACGCCCATATTACCACCCTTATAATTCGTGTTTATCATGACCTAGTAATTGTGAAGGTTGCGGCTATGTTGTGACCTAAAAACCGCTAAGGCACAAATTTTAGTCGCAAAAAAAGCGAGTAGCACGGTAACAGAAAACAACAATATCACTAAAAGAAAAGTCATTAGTGAACGTTGCAAACTGTGTCATGTCTACTCGCTTAGGTACAGATTTTGCGTATTATACAAAACCTGACTGCAAATGGCTAGGCAATCCTAAAAATATTACATAAAACAAAGTTAGAATTGATAGTGAACCGCCAATTGATAAGACTCAGGGGCTAAATTGGCACTGATTAATAAGTCGTCATTGTGATAGCTTTTGGTTAAAAACATGCTGCTGGCTATCCCAAGCGCTGCGCCAGCCAGCACATCTGAGGTATGATGTTTGTCTGACTCTACGCGGCTGTAGCCCACAAATGTTGCACCAACATAGGCGGGTATACTGTACTCAAGTCCATAGCGCTTGTGAATAAAGCTTGCTCCCTGAAAAGCAATGGAGGTATGTCCTGACGGAAATGAGTCATTGTCACTGTGATCAGGGCGCTCTCTATCAATGCTCTTTTTTAATCCATACGTCACCACAGCATTGGTCGCAAAGGATTTATAAAATTGACTGCGCCCCTCAGGGTCATCCATATAATAGGTAGAGCCATAAGCCAGGGCGGGAATTGTGACGGCGATAACATCACCTGCAGTTTCGATGTCTGATTTTGCATACGCGGGGCTGGCAGCCAAAGCTGAGCCTGAAAGTAGTAAAGCGGCGGTAAGGTGCTTGTGATGCATCAAAGAAATCCTAAATTAAGGGACAACATTTAACTAAAAAGTGACAGATAAGCTGAACTGGCTCTATAGTACTATGCCAGCTTTGTATGACAGCGATATATCTTTGTCGTTTTTTGTGAAAAATTTGCTAATAACAGCTTAAAGCATTGATAATAGCACGGGATGAAATCTCAATGCACGAGCTTGTATAGGCTTGGATAACATTTTACTTAATGACGTTAAAAATATATGTAATTAATGCTAGCCTAGTCAGAGAACTGACATCAAGGTAGGGTCAGCAATAACCGCAAACAAATAACTTAAAAGGATGTCACCGATGATTTATAAATTTTTGGACAAAGCCCCGCAGTTTGCCACCCCTTTTCAAGGCTGGGTTGCCGATAGCGCCCGCGTGATTGGGGATGTGTATTTAGGCCATCAAGCCAGCGTTTGGTTTGGTGCGGTAATCCGTGGTGATAATGAGCGCATTCATATTGGTGATTACAGTAATGTGCAAGAAAATGCGGTGATTCACACGGATGCTGGCATACAGGTCACTATCGGTGAGTATGTCACCATAGGACACTTGGCCATGTTGCATGGTTGCACAGTCGGCGATAATAGCTTAATTGGCATCGGCGCTGTGGTATTAAACAATGCCAAAATTGGTAAAAACTGTATTATTGGTGCCAAGGCCTTGGTGACTGAAGGCAAGGAGATTCCTGACAACTCATTGGTGATGGGCGCGCCGGCCAAAGTGGTTAAAACCTTAACTGAAGAGCAGGTGGCTTTTTTAAAAATGTCAGCGCTGCACTATGCAAAAAAGTGTCAACAATTTAAAGCAGGCTTAGAGCCAGTGAGCGCACCTGAATAATGAAATGAGCATAAATACCACACATCAAAACGACGCTAAACACAACATATAAAACGATGGGCAGCTTTTACAGTGTTTAAGTATGGCCCATCCACTTATGACCCATGCACTAAGGAAAATACATGCAGCAAAGTGATGCCCAGCAAAAAGAATTGGCCTTGTTCGACTTAGACCACACCTTACTTGATGTCGATAGTGACTATCTGTGGGGCGAGTATATTGTAAAAAATGGCTTGGTCGATGAGGCGCAGTACCGCACTGCCAATCAAAAATTTTATGAGCAGTACATAGAAGGTACCCTAGATGCGACTGAATACAATGAATTTGTGGCTCAGTTTTTAACCAGTTTGCCTCTTGATGAGCTGTGTCAAATCCGTGAGGCGTATATAAAAACTGAAATTGAGCCACACATACGGCCAAAAGCCATTAGTGCCATCCAGCATCATATCGAAGCGGGGCATGACGTGGTCATTATTTCAGCCACCAATGATTTTGTGGTATCTGCTATCGCTCAGCGCTTCGGTATCGAGCCGGTCAATGTGCTGGCCACGCCGCTTGAGGTGCAGGATAATCGTTATACGGGCAAATTAACCCACAAACCCAACTTCAAAGAAGGTAAAATATATCATCTAAATAAGTGGTTAGAGGCCAAGCACGCACAAGGCACTCGTTACAGTAAGACTTATGCTTATTCTGACTCAAAAAATGATCTGCCTTTATTACAATGGGCAGATATACCAGTGGCAGTTACCCCAGATGAGGTGCTGCACGCGCATGCTTTAGCGCACCGCTGGGCAGTTGAGGACTGGAAATTATAACCTCTTGTCCCCAGTATGACGCCTTCACGATATTTATATGGTTGATAGGCTCATTAGAGGGGTAGGTCGATTTATGACACTTATCTACTTAATGAGCGCTATCCATTCATTCTTTTTTATTCCTTATAGCTGACAAACAACCGCGGAAACCCTATGGAAATTAACCAATATCAAGAACAAATCAAAGATTTAAGCGAGCGCTCACAGGACATGCGGAGGTATCTTTGACTTCGATGGTAAGTCAGAGCGCCTAGAGGAGGTTAATCTTGAGATGGCGTCGCCAGAGCTTTGGAATGACCCAGAGCGCGCGACCAAAATCAGCAAAGAAAAAAGCCAGCTTGATGCAGTGATTACTACCATTACCGGTCTAGACACTACTCTTGAAGATGCCGCTGCCATGCTTGAGCTGGCGGTAGAGGCCGATGATGAAGGCTTGCTTGAAGAGGTGCAAAATGAGCTTAATGCTGCCCAAGCTTTGGTAGAGGATTTAGAGTTTAAGCGCATGTTCG
The DNA here is from genome assembly GCF_904846585.1 of Psychrobacter sp. H7-1. Classification (NCBI taxonomy): domain Bacteria; kingdom Pseudomonadati; phylum Pseudomonadota; class Gammaproteobacteria; order Moraxellales; family Moraxellaceae; genus Psychrobacter; species Psychrobacter sp. H7-1. The sequence continues at coordinate 19,274 of NZ_CAJHBH010000004.1, read as the reverse complement.
ATGGCGAGATGGATGCCAATAACTGCTTCGTTGATATTCAATCAGGCAGTGGGGGTACCGAGGCGCAAGACTGGGCGGAGATGCTGCTACGCATGTATACCCGTTGGTGTGAGTCGCACGGATTTAAGGTTGAGATTATTGAGGTGTCAGCGGGTAGTGTGGCTGGCGTGAAATCAGCCTCATTTAAAGTCAGCGGTGATTATGCCTTTGGCTGGCTGCGAACCGAGACAGGTGTACATCGCTTGGTGCGCAAATCACCCTTTGATAGCAATAATGGCCGTCATACCTCGTTTGCTGCGGTGTTTGTGTCGCCTGAGATTGATGATGATTTTGAGATTGATATTAATCCGGCTGATTTACGTATTGATACCTATCGCTCAAGTGGGGCAGGTGGTCAACACGTCAACACCACCGACTCTGCGGTGCGTATTACCCACGTACCGACGGGTACCGTGGTGCAGTGTCAAAATGAGCGCAGCCAACACGGCAACAAAGCCACGGCCATGAAGATGCTACGCGCTAAATTGTATGAGCTTGAGATGCAAAAGCGTATGGAGCAGCAGCAAGCCGTTGAAGATAATAAATCTGATGTGGGCTGGGGCAGTCAAATTCGCTCGTATGTGCTTGATGACTCACGTATTAAAGATTTACGTACTGGTGTTGAGACCTTTAATACCGGTGCAGTATTAGATGGTGATTTGGATCAATTTATTGAGGCAAGTCTTAAAGCAGGATTATAAACAGGCTCATCAGGCCCTAGGCGAACAGCAGTAAACAGGTACTATTCTTAAACAATTCTTAAACATTTTTTATTTGGTAAAATTTTACTTATCAATGTAGGCTAAGTGTCGTTCAGATTTTTTGGGCCAAGCGCCCAATAATCAAAGATCTTTAAGCATAACGATGCAGTAGGATGTCTTGAGCTTTTGATGATGGTTTTGTCTAGTCATCAAAGCGCACCACAGAGTACTTAATGTTAATCATGATAAGAAAACAGTTTAAGGAGCGGTCTATGAGAGTGTACTTTAGTCCTATGAGTCGTTTTGAGCCTTATGTATTAGCCGTCTTACGCATTGTCACCGCGTATGCTTATTTATTAAACGGCACAACTAAGCTATTTGGTATTCCCATGAGTGAGCACCCCATGCCTGAGGTGTTCTCATTTATGTGGACAGGCAGTGTGCTTGAAGTGGTGTTGGGTGTGATGTTATTAATCGGTTTTCAGACCAGATTGGCGGCGTTTATCAGCTCGGGTATGATGGCTGTTGCTTATTTTGGCTTTCATGCCCAAGTAGATAACTTCTGGTTGCCGCTGAATAATGAAGGGGAAGCGGCCGTTTTATATTGCTTTATTTTCTTATATCTATGGGTGCGAGGCTCGGGTGCTTGGGCGGTGGATAAAGAGACTTATTTGCCAGCAACGCACACGGATACGCGCCGCCACTAAGCTTAGCGTATGAATGACCCTAAGGACTAATGGCTTGTAACATACCGCACATCACACCACTTTTAGTCTAAAAGGTGGCGTACTGCTGCCTGTATTCCATACTCTTCAATGGTGCCTGTCACCCAGTCTGCCCTTTGTTTAAGTGCAGGCTGGGCATCTCCCATGGCCACACCAAAACCCACCACATCGAACATCTCTAAGTCATTAAAACCATCTCCAATGGCCATTGCTTCACTAACATCAATACCAAAGTAATGGCAAACGTCCCGAACCCCGCGCTCTTTTGAAGCTTCAATCGGCAAAATATCACCGCCAATTTTATGCCAGTGCACCAGCTTTAATCCAAACTCTGCGAAATCCACGTGTTGCATTTTGTCTTTTTTGCTTTCAAAAAAAACCGAGCATTGATAGACCGGATGCGTTTTGTAATAGTCAGGGTCAATGATTGAGCTGGGATTATTGGGAATAAAAGCCCGTATATTCTCGTTATCATTGGCCCAAGCCAAGTGGGTCGCTGAATCAAATTTGTGAATAAGATGGTCTTGGCGACACAATTTATCGATATTACTGGCCTGCTCAAGTGTGAGTGGATAATGACTGATGATGCCGTGCTTATCAAAGCTGTATTGACCATTGGTACAGACAATGGCGTCAAAAATATGTGATTCAAACAGTGCCATAATATCTTTGGGAATGATGGACTTTGAGCGGCCGGTGGCGATGACTAACTTAATATCTGTTTTGGCAAGATCTTCTAAAGTGGCTTTGTTGTGCGGCGCGATGCTGCCATTGCGGCTTAAGGTATCGTCAATATCAAAGAATATAATCTTTGGGATAAATATAGGCTGAGTGGGCGTTACGTCGGTTGCCAAAATTTGAGTCATGACGGTCCTATTTTTGAGTTATCTATTTTATCAGGTATCTGTATTTTTACGAATTTACGAACATGGCGGTATCAATTTGTTGTCTATTCTGGTGAGCAAGCCACCGAGCAACAACTTATTGTACTTAAGTATACGCAAGTATAGACACAGTAATTTTTCATAGCAACCATATAGAGAAATAGAGGATTGAACAGCAGAGGATTGCAAATCAAAGGCTGATGACGGGCTTTTGTACAGTCAAGGTTATAGACAATTTTTGTAGATGATTTTAAACTTATTTGTGTTTCATCTAAAATATACACGGTAAAAATCATTTATTTGGAGAAGTAGATGCCCGCTTTCGCTTTGGTTTGTGTTGTCATAGGTTTTATTATTCTATGGTTTTATGGTATTCAGCTTATCATTATCGCGTTTAGAGAGTCGATAGCGTGGGGCCTGATGTATTTATTTGTGCCTTTTGCTAACCTTTATTATGTGACTAGCCGCTGGGATAAATGTAAGTCTCCTTTTTTAAAGTCGCTGTTGGCCTTGCCTTTTATTATCCTAGGTTTTTATTGGCTCAATACCAGTATAGCTGGCCCAGGCTATGAAATGATTGACGGTCTAACTCAGCTCTAAGCGCTTAAAGTGGTGACAACCTCAGTGGCTCGCCTGTATATAAGGTATAATCAATAACACACTCATTTTTAGCAAGTTTTTAGCCAATGGCTTGCCGCTGCAAGGGCGGCTATTGAGCGTTATTCATCCCCACTAAGGCCCATTTATGATTAATACAAAAATATATCGCGCAATTTATAATTTAGCTGAAGACTTATTAGAGGCCGATAGCAAAAACGATCAAGCCCGCTTTGATAAGCTGTATGCTGATCTTAAAGCCATTTGTGACGACAATGAAAATAGCGATAAAGACCATCCGGAGCAGTGGGAAACGTTGGCGGACTTTACCGCCGATCTGGATCAGGCATTGGTCATCTATGACAAAGCCTTGGCCAAAGCCACTGCCATTAATTCCAAAGATCATATGTCCTCCATCGCTTTTTCGATGGCAGAGCTGCAGTTAGAATTGGGTCAGACTGAGGCGGCCATTAAGAGTCTAAAGCAGGCCAAAATTACGGCCAATAAAATCGAAGACAAAGAATTTAAGCAAGAGATTGATACGCTGCTGACCAAGTTGTTAACTCATTAATTTGTTAGATTGATAAGGATGTACCTTGGACTGCTTAAACTTCCCCGCTATTGCTAATATCGATAATCCTCAATTGGCAGCTGATCTACAGCAGCTTCTGGATAACAAAACCAAGCCACTTGGTGCACTGGGCCGGCTAGAAACGCTAGCGCTAAAAATCGGGCTTATCCAAGGGACAACGCAGCCAAAGATTGTTAGCCCGCACATTCGAGTGTTCGCCGCTGATCATGGGTTAACCAAACATGGTACCTCGGCTTTCCCTAGTGAGGTAACGGCGCAAATGGTGCTCAATTTCTTAAAAGGGGGCGCGGCAATTAATGTGCTGGCTCGTCAGCATAATATTGAGCTCAAGGTGGTCGATGCGGGCGTGGCCACTGACTTTGCTGAATATGGGGTAGACCATCATCCGCAGCTTTTGGATTACAAAGTGCGCCTGGGGAGCCGTGATGCGCTCACTGAACCGGCCATGAATAGTGAAGAATGTATCGAAGCGCTTAAGGCAGGTATGCAGGTTGCCAAGTCTCTAAAAGGTAATCTGTTTATTGCAGGTGAGATGGGTATCGGTAATACCTCAGCGGCAAGCTTACTGCTCGCCAAGTTAGAAGATATACCTATTGCCCAGTGTGTTGGCCGTGGTACGGGACTTGATGATGCTGGCTTACAGCACAAAGTTGACGTGCTAAGCCAAGTATTGCAGCGTTATGAGCACGTGATCACGCCACTTGAAGTGTTGGCGGCTGTGGGCGGGCTTGAGATTGCCATGATGGCCGGCGCCTTTATCCAAGCGGCCAGTGACCGACGTATTTTATTAATAGATGGTTTTATTGCCAGCAGTGCGCTACTGGTCGCAGAGCGTTTGGTACCCGGTGTGGCCCAATTTGCGATATTTGCCCATCAGTCGGTAGAGCCTGGCCACAGCAGGATGTTGGCGGCGCTAGATGCTGAGCCCCTACTGGGCTTTGAGTTGCGATTGGGCGAGGGCAGTGGTGCGGCGCTGGCGTATCATTTATTGCAATCAGCGTGCGCCATTATCAATGAGATGGCAAGCTTTAGTGATGCGGGGATTAGCACGCAAAGTGAGCCAGGTTCACAAGCCAATATAGCCGCAGTTGTGGCCACTAGTGATGGGCAATAACGCCAATGTCTGTTAAGCACGAGTGGCGCTTATTACAGGTTGCTACTCAGTTTTTGACCCGCATTCCTGTAAAAATGGATGATTATCAGCCTGACTGGTTACATCAAAGCAGCCGTCATTTTTCGGGTGTCGGGCTATTGGTGGGCATACTTTGCGCCGCTGTGTTTTGGGCAGTGAGCTTGGGGTTTCCCTCTTTGGTAGCAGCCATCGCCAGTACCACCTTTGGCATTAAACTGACGGGCGCTTTTCATGAAGATGGGCTGGCGGATACTTGTGATGGGCTTGGCGGCGGGCTTACTCGAGAACGCACCTTAACCATTATGAAAGACTCTCGTCTTGGTACTTATGGCACCCTAGGCTTGGTGTGTGCTTTGTTATTAAAAGTGAGTCTGCTTGCGGCAATGCCGATTATGACAGCCGTGGTGGCTTTGATTGTCGCCCACAGTGCCTCGCGCCTGTTGTGCACCTCGCTGATAGTGCTGCTGCCTTATGGCGGTGAAATAGAGCATGCCAAGGCCAAGCCCATGGCGCAGCAAATGACATTTAGGCAGTGGCTGGCAAGTGCACTGTGGCTGATACTTATTGGTCTGCTACTGCCTTTGTTGCTGCCACAAGCTATGCACAGTATCAGCTTAAAGCAATGGGTGCTGGCATTCATATTTGCCCTACTTGGGGTGACCCATATGTACCGTTTGCTTAAAAGACGCTTGCAAGGCTATACCGGTGATGGCTTAGGAGCCACTCAGCAAATCACTGAGATTGCTATTTATGCTGGTCTAGCGGCCAATTTTACCGGATAGATGTTTCTCTTATGCAATTATACATCTGGCGCCATCCTAAACCAAAGCAGGTGCAAGGGCTGTGCTTTGGTCAACATGAGGTTATGGTTGATAGGCGCAAATTAAAACGACTGGCGCATCAAATTCTGCGCTTTGTTAGAGTCAATCAATTGCCTAAGCGAATTTGGGTGAGCCCCTTACAGCGCTCCAAGCAAGTGGGTGAGTATTTAGCAGCACAAGGCTTTGAATGTCACGTCGATGCTCAACTGCTCGAGACCCATTTTGGTGCTTGGGAAGGTAGGCTTTGGTCAGACATTAGCAAAGATGAGATTGATCAGTGGTGTGAGCATTTTGCGGATTTTATACCCCCAGGCGGTGAGAGCCTACGCCAGTTATTTGAGCGAGTGGCGGCTTGGATTGAGCAGCAAAAGCAGACCCAAACTGAGCTGAATATTGATGCTGCTACTACTCATGCTAAGCTTAATGTCACGCACCAGACAGTCTTGCATCAGGCAGTCTTAGTCGTGGGGCATGCTGGCTGGATTAGTAGCGCAAAATTTATTCAACAAGGTCAACAGCCGCCTACTCAAGCAGCACACTGGCCGCGGTCTGTCGGTCACGGCCAATTGAGCTGTTTTAAGTTTTAACCTTGACGGCGCATTTGAGGTTGTGGGTTTTGTGCCTCAATTTGCTCTTCGATAAAGTGAGTGTCTGCATGATGCTCAATGTGATGTTCAATGCGGGTTTTTACTAAGGCAAACCAGTAAGCCGGCCATTTTTGATTGGGTTTGATATTGTTCACAATCAGAGCCACGACAATGAGCGCTACAGAGCCTGCCAAGACGGGCATGATCAAAAAGCCCCAGTCATAATGCGTGGTTTGCGCGGTCAATAGCACCACTAAGGTGGTGGCGCCAGCAGGGGGATGGATGCATTTAAAATAGTGCATCAATGAGATCGATAAGCCAACGGCGAAGGCGATGGCAAAGATAGAGGTGCCAATATATTTTAAGAATACCAATCCCACAAAGGCTGCAATCAAATGACCAAATATGACGTTACGCGGCTTGGCCAAAGGGGAGTGAGAGACAGCAAAGAGTAAGACGCAGGTGGCACCAAAGGGGGCCATAATCATTAGGTTGCCGGTATATTGGGTAAGTAACAATAGGATTAAAATCCCTAAGGTGCCGCCTATTAATGAGCGTAATAAATCTATGGCACTGGCATTTTCAGGTAGTTTTTCGGCCCTATCAAATAAAAAATGCATACACACCCCTAAAACAAACATCATGCGCTAAGCTTTTAATTAAAACGCTTTCAAATTGAAATACTTTCAGATTAAAAAATTTCATCGTAATAGGTATAACCTGAAATATTTTTAACTGGGTGGCAAATATTAGCACAACACATCAAGGCGCAGTAGATGGATAAATATGCCTTAATGGGAGCATAAAAGTCACTTATGGAATAATAATGGACACACAGGCAGCATAGCGCTGCTTTTTTTTGTTATTATTTCAGCCTGAAAATGGGTATAAAAATAGGGCAGATAGCTGCGTGCATGGCTCAAAATATTGAGATTTTTATTGGCTTATGAGGATATGTGTTTTATCCAAAAGCCGAAGCGCGACTATCTATTTAATACCTAAACAAGCAACAGCGGTCTTAGATTAAGGTCTAAGACCGCTGTTTTTGCCGGTTATAAAGAACACTAAGGAGCAGTATGGAGATTTACGCCACCGCACTAACTTTGTTTTTGATTATGGATCCATTGGGGAATATTCCCATTTTCTTATCGGTACTTGATAAGGTGCCAGAGCAAAGGCGCAGATTTATTATTATCAGAGAGCTACTGATAGCCTTAGTGCTTATGATCCTGTTTTTATTTGCAGGTGGCAGTATTCTACATACCTTGGGGCTTAGTACTGAAGCGGTTGCTATTGGTGGCGGTTTGGTGATGATGATTATCGCCATTCGTATGATTTTTCCGAACCGTGGTTCAGTCATGGGCGATAAAGATGACGTAGACGGTGAGCCATTTATTGTGCCTTTGGCCATTCCCTTAATTGCTGGGCCTTCTATTTTGGCCACGCTGATTTTATTGACTGAAAAAAACCCAGAGAGTATCCCGAAGGCGTTAGTGGCCCTACTTTTGGCGTGGTTTGTCTCGGCAGTTATCTTGTTCTTTTCAACCAAGCTGTACAAAGTGCTGGGTAATCGTGGTCTAAAAGCCATTGAGCGCTTGATGGGGATGATTCTAATCTCAATTTCGGTACAAATGCTGTTAAACGGTTTTTCTTCGTTTATGAGCTAACTGATCATATAGATACAAAAAAGCGCGCCTCATTGAGTGGAGCGCTTTTTTTGGCGCTAAATAATAAAGGGCCGTTATTAGCGGCGCCATTGACCGCCTACCATCACACCCTCTATTGGGTTTAACCCCATTTGATAGGCTAAATCTGCTGGGCGCTCGATATCCCATAAGGTTAAGTCGGCATCTAGACCGATTTCAATCCGGCCTTTGTTGTCTAAACCTAAGGCCTTAGCAGCATGCGTAGTAATCCCTGCTAATGCTTGCTCGGGAGTCATAGCAAACAAGGTACAGCCCATGTTAAGCGTCATGAGTAGCGACGTTAACGGGGAAGTCCCTGGGTTACAGTCTGTGGAGAGTGCAATTGCCACATTGTGCTTATATAGCGCCTGCATAGGCGGCAGCTGGGTTTCTTTTAGGGTATAAAACGCACCAGGTAGCAGCACTGCCACTACGTCATGCTCGGCCATCTTCTGTACATTTTGTTCAGATAAATACTCAAGATGGTCGGACGATAAGCCATTATACTCAGCAACCAAGCCGCTACCGCCCATATCGCTGAGCTGCTCAGCATGTAATTTAACCGGTAGGTTTAACGATTTGGCCACATCAAATACTTTAGCCATTTGCTCAGTGGTAAAGCCGATATTCTCAACAAAACCATCGACCGCATCGATTAAGCCCTCGTTATGCAAAATAGGCAGCCACTCACACACCGCATCAATGTACTTATCAGAGCCGTTTTCTTTGTCTTTATACTCAGTCGGTAAGGCATGGGCAGCAAGATAGGTGGTCTTGACTGTAATGTTGTAGTCTTTACCTAATTGACGAGCCACTTGCAGCATTTTGCGCTCAGTGTCCAAATCAAGGCCATAGCCTGATTTAATTTCAATCGTGGTCACACCCTCAGCAAGCAGTGCTTGCAAGCGGCGCTCAGTTTGGGCATACAAGGTATCAAAGTCTGCCTCACGAGTGGCGGTGACGGTCGCCACAATACCGCCGCCATTGTCAGCGATTTGTTTGTAGCTGACACCTTGCAGACGTGCTTCAAATTCATTGCTGCGGTTGCCGCCATATACCAGATGCGTATGACAGTCGATAAGACCAGGCAATAACCATTGGCGATTGGCATAAATGATTTTGTCATCAGCATCGGCTTGCATGATGGCTTGATGATAAGCTGCGCTGTTTAAGGCACTTTGACTGTCACCAATCCAGCTGATTTTGCCCTCTTTAATCGTCAACGCACCATCTATGATCTGACCATAAGGGCTGTGCGGTTTTGATGACTCTGATGGCTCAGCGTTGGCCACTGCCAATGCTCTATCAAAACCATACTGCTCCGAAAACGTGGCAATATTGGCATGTAAAATCAGGGTGTCAAAATCTTCTGGAAAATCTTTAATCATTGAGGATGTCATGTGAGACTCCAAATGGATAAATGGGTTTGTATACGACTTATTAAGCGGCAGGCAATAACAAATGATGTTGAATCATCAGCGCCAACAGACGTGCTGTTACTTTACAGCTGCGAGCATCAATGTCATAAGTGGGGTTTATTTCGGCAAAATCAGCCATTTTTACTTTACCGCTTGCAAATATCACCTCAAGGCAGCGTTCGGCAAAGTCAAGAGAGATGCCTTTGGCCGCAGGGGCGCTGACACCAGGCACCACGCTGGCAGGAAAGGCATCCATATCAATGGTGACATATAGCATATCTACTTGATCGATAAACTGCTTAAGCTGCTTATCAATTGTCTCCCAGCTGTCTCGTGCACAGGTGTCATCGCTAATAATGGTGACGCCAAGCTCATCGGCTCTGTCAAATAAAGCCGCGGTATTAGAAAACTGACTAATACCAATAGCGCAGTAATAAAAGGGCTGTCCGTGTGTTTGATTGTGCTCGGCGATTTGGCGAAACGGTGTACCAGAGGTGCCTTTTGGTGCATTGCGAATATCTAAATGGGCATCAAAGTTAATAATACCAATCTTAGGGTTATTTGACTCAGACTGACCATTTAATGCCTGCCATAATCCCATATAACTGGCATAAGCAATGGCGTGCCCACCGCCTAAACCTATGGCTAGGCTACCTTGATTAATAATATCTGTTACTTGTTGGCTGTACAGGGCTTGAGTTTGCTCAAGCACCTCAGGCATTAAGCTGTCGTTATCTTGACAGACAATGTCACCAGCATCAGCCAGTAATGTGCCATAGTCAACCTTGCTAAATTTGTCTTGCAGCACAGGCGTGATAGGCAGCTTAGCAAAGGCTTGACGAATGGCAGGCGGTGCATGGCGAGCACCGACACGGCCTAAATTACGGCGCACACCTTGATCACAAGCAAAACCGACTAAGGTGACCTTTGAGTGATGCTCACTCTTATCGGCTGCTTGACTGGGAGCCACGACTTGATACCAGTATAGTGCCCGCTGTGATTCGTCTGGCTCAGCACGTCCGGTCCATAGGCTGGCATCAAAAGGTATATGCTCGGCACCAAGCTTAACATCATCAGTGCTAGGGTATGAGGTCGACATAATCAGTACTCTCAAAAGTCAGTATAAGGGTTAAAGCAGTGGTTGCTAATACGCTTTAGTCTTGCAAAAACCAGTCGGTTCGCAGCTCAGACCAGTGCTCATTGAGCGCAGCAGACAACACCAGTTGTTTGGCCGCTTCGATATCAGGGGCAAGATAGCGGTCTTTGTCGTAGAAGCTTACTTTTTCACGTAGTAGAGCATGTGCTTTGGTCAACAGCTTAGAGGTTTGCAGTCCTTTATGAAAATCAATCCCTTGTCCGGCGGCCAACAGCTCGATGCCGACAATGGTTGCGGTATTTTGTGCCATGTCATATAGACGGCGACCAGCAAAAGTGGCCATAGACACATGGTCCTCTTGGTTGGCAGAGGTCGGAATGCTGTCGACGCTGGCAGGATGGGCCAAAGATTTATTTTCTGACGCTAAGGCAGCAGCGGTCACATGCGCAATCATAAAGCCTGAGTTGACGCCTGGGTTATCGACCAAGAAGGGCAGCAGGCCGCCATTTAAGGTGGCATCGATTAACAGGGCCACACGGCGCTCTGACATCGAGCCAATTTCAGCAATGGCAAGCGCCAAAGTATCTGCGGCAAAAGCAACTGGCTCGGCGTGGAAGTTACCGCCTGAAATGGCAACTGGTCCATCTTCATTTCTAAAGATTAGCGGGTTATCGGTGACCGCATTGGCCTCAATCAGCAAGGTATGGCCGGCCTGATTTATGATATCTAGGCAGGCACCCACTACTTGTGGCTGACAGCGTAGGCAGTAGGGGTCTTGTACACGGTCGTCATTTTCGGTATGTGAGGCACGAATTTCACTGCCAGCGATTAAGCGGCGGTGTGCTTTGGCAACTTGGATTTGGCCGTGATGGCCACGTACCTCATGGATACGGGCATCAAAGGGTGAGTCCGAACCACGCGCCGCATCAACCGATAATGCCCCAACCACAGTGGCTGTAGCGACCAGATCACGGGCCAAGAAATAACCACGTAAGGTCAGCGCAGTCGATACTTGGGTGCCGTTGATTAGGGCCAAGCCCTCTTTGGCTGCTAACGTGACAGGTTCAAGACCTGCTTGTGCCAGTGCGTCTTTGGCAGACATCTCTTGGCCATTGATATAACAGGTTCCTTGACCAAGCAGGGTCAAAGTCATGTGCGATAACGGCGCTAGATCGCCTGACGCGCCCACTGAGCCTTTAGCAGGAATGTGCGGAATAATATCGTGATTGATCAGCCCGATTAAGCCATCAATCACCTCACGGCGCACGCCAGAGAAGCCTTGGGCAAGGCTGGCCACTTTCATGACCATAATCAGACGTACCACACCGTCTTCTAAGCGCTCACCGGTGCCAACAGAGTGCGACACAATCAAGTTGTATTGCAATAAGCCCAATTGATCATCACTGATACGCGTCTTCGCCAGCAGTCCAAAGCCGGTATTGATACCATAAGCACTCTTGTCACGGGCAATGATTTCTTTGACGCAATCATGCGAGGCATCTATGTCTTTGTATGCACTGTCATCAAGACTGACTTGTACCGGTGAATCATAAACCTGGCGCAGCTGAGCGAAGGTAAGCTTGCGCGGGGTGAGGCTTAGGGTTTGAGTGGAGGGCATGAGAAAATCCTTTATAAATTGTTATCGCTTGGCATTAATACCAAGCTTTATTTTTTATTTATTTTGCAAGACAAATTAGTTTTAGGCCATCCAAATACAAGGAGTTGGCCTAAATTACGCAGGGAAGCTTAGCGCATTATGGTCATGCATGCTGTGTTACAGTTTAAGCTATCCATCCGGCAGCAATAGCAATATGAGCAAAGGCAGCAGCCAATAAGATGCTTAAAATAGTTCGCTGAAGCCAAATGATGAGCATTTTGGGGATAGATAACGGAATTTTTGTCGCCAATATACAAGGAATCATCGCCGAAAAGAACAACACACTACTAATAGAGACCACACCGGCAACGTAGCGGGTTATCATATCTGTCTCGCTAAGTAGTAATGCCGGTAAGAACATTTCAGCTAAGCCGGCTGATATGCCTTTGGCCGCAAGCAAAGGATCAGGCAAACCACCAACCAAAGTAAATGGATACAACAATAAGCCTAATACCTCAAAGACTGGAGTATATTTATCTAATAGTAAGCCGGCTAATCCCACAGCAATAATAGAGGGGACAATAGCGGCGGCCATCTCTAAGCCATCTTTAAAGTTTGACCAAAATATCTTGGGGATATTGCTTGAGCGTCTTGAGGTTTGAATGCCTAATTCAAGGGCTGCACTTAAGCGGTTTTCCTTAATATCTACGACAGCTTGCGTCGAAGGGTCAGCATCATCATTACGCTCTTGGCTAATGGGTGGAATACGGGCGGTAATGGCAGTGACTATGAAGGTAATGACCAAGGTAGACCAAAAAAATAGGTTCCAAAGCTCCATTAAGCCTAAGGTTTTGGCCACAATTACCATAAATGCTGCTGATACGGTTGAAAAGCCGGTGGCAATGATAATGGCTTCACGAGTAGAGTAGTGGCCTTGAAGATAGACGCGGTTAGTGATCAGAAGACCAATTGAGTAGCTGCCCACAAAGGAGGCAACAGCATCAATAGCAGAGGTTCCTGGGGTACGCCAAATGGGCTTCATAATCGGCTGCATTAACACCCCAATCATCTCAAGCAAACCAAAGCCAATCAGTGAGGCTAAAATAAGAGCCCCAATAGGTACAATCATACCCACAGGTAACGCCAACTTCTCAAACAAGAAGGGCATCATGTCTTTTTCCATAATGACATCGGGCGCCATACCCAGTACATACAAGCTGCCTAATATTAATCCAGCAATCTTTGCAGCGCTTAAGATAGCATGTGTCAAGTTTTCCTTATATTTACCAGTGACAATAGGCTTGATGGCGCCATAAGCCATGAGTAAAAATAATAATGCGACTGCGACAGCGTGTAAGTCATTGACCAAATACGAGGCGGCATGATCAAACAAAATGGTGCTTTTATCATTAATAGTAAATGGAATAAAAAACGTAGTAATACCAATAATACTAAAAACAATCAGCTGCAGGATGCCCCTTGACCGAGATAAAATTGGGTCGTCACTGATTAACGAGCCTGGCTGTAATTCTTGCTGATCTACGGTAAACATTTCAACGTTTTTATCGACTTCCATGATGACAAATCCTTGTCTGTAGCAATAAGTTAAAAATTGTTAGACTCACTGGTTGATAAGAAGCTGTTGGTTAGCAGCTTAGCGGCGTAATAACAGACGCTAACCAGAAAGCTTGTTTGCTTAATTTGCATACTTAGTTTTGTATACAGAGGTTTGTATAATTTGTATAAATGGTCGCTTAACTTGCCTATGTCTATAGACAAATTAAGCTTAGAGTATGAAGGCATAGGTCGATAAAAATAGTTATTTAATCATTGGTAGCTTTAAGCCGTAGTCCTTGGCAGTTTTGATGGCAAGCTCATAGCCGGCATCTGCATGACGCATGACACCTGAGCCGCAATCATTGACCAAGACGCGTGCCAGACGTTTGGCAGCGGCATCAGTACCATCAGCAACAATCACCATGCCAGAGTGCTGTGAGTAACCCATACCCACACCGCCACCATGATGTAGTGATACCCAAGTAGCGCCGCCAGCCACGTTTAGCATACCGTTAAGTAGCGCCCAGTCTGATACCGCATCACTGCCATCTTTCATGCTTTCTGTCTCACGGTTTGGACTGGCCACAGAGCCGGTATCTAAGTGGTCACGGCCAATGACGATGGGGCCTTTTAACTCACCGTTTTTGACCATCTCATTAAAGGCAAGGCCGGCTTTATCACGCTCACCTAAGCCAAGCCAGCAAATACGGGCGGGCAGGCCTTGGAACTTAATACGCTCATTGGCCATATCTAACCAGTTATGCACGTGTTTGTTCTCTGGGAACAGCTCTTTGATTTTTTGATCTGTTTTGTAGATGTCTTCTGGGTCACCAGATAAGGCTACCCAGCGAAAAGGTCCCTTACCTTGACAGAATAACGGACGCACATACGCAGGTACGAAGCCTGGGAAGTTAAAGGCATCTTTGACGCCCTCATCAAAGGCAACTTGGCGAATATTGTTGCCGTAGTCGGTCGCAGGGATACCCATTTGTTGGAAATCAAGTATGGCCTGCACATGAATTGCACAAGACTCTGCTGCTGCTTTGGCCAATCTTGGGTGCTGCGTGTCATCGGCTGCAGCCGCTTTCCATTCCTCTACTGTCCAGCCTGCTGGCAAGTAACCATTAATTAAATCATGTGCTGAGGTTTGGTCAGTCACTAGGTCTGGCTTAATCTCGCCATCTTTAGCACGTTTTACCATCTCAGGTAGGATTTCGGCAGCGTTACCAAGTAATGCGATAGAAACTGCATCACCGGCTGCGGTGTGCTTTTTGATGAGCGCATAAGCGTCATCTAAATCTTTGGCCTGCATATCGACGTAGCCGGTACGCAGACGAAAATCAATGCTGGTTTGCTGACATTCGATGTTTAGAGATACTGCGCCAGCAAAAGTGGCTGCCAGTGGCTGAGCGCCGCCCATGCCGCCAAGACCTGCGGTCAAGATCCAGCGGCCTTTCCAGTTATCGGTGCTGGCCGTTTGTGCACCTGAGCCATAATGCTGACGACCGGCTTCAGCGAACGTCTCATAAGTGCCTTGGACAATACCTTGGGTGCCGATATAAATCCAGCTGCCTGCGGTCATCTGCCCGTACATCATCAAGTCTTTACGGTCAAGCTCATTGAAGTGCTCCCAAGTTGCCCATTTTGGCACAAGGTTTGAGTTGGCGATTAACACACGAGGCGCGTCTTCATGAGTTTGGAACACACCGACTGGTTTGCCGGATTGAACCAATAAGGTTTGATCATCTTCAAGCTGTTTTAGAGACTCTAGGATTTGATCGTAGCATTCCCAGTTACGTGCAGCGCGGCCAATACCGCCATATACCACCAAACTTTTTGGGTTTTCGGCAACATCGGGGTGCAAGTTGTTTTGAATCATGCGAAACGGTGCTTCGGTCAGCCAGCTTTTGCAGCTTAACGTTGATCCGGTAGGGGAGGCAATTTCACGGCTTTCATCAGTGCGGGTAAATTTATAGTCAGTCATGGTCAGTCCTTTGGTTCTGGAATAATAGATTTTAGATTTTGTATATACAAATTATCAGGAAGGAAAACAGGATGCAAGTTTTTTTTATGGCCAATTTAAGAGTGCCTTTATTTTTATAGTAAAATTTTTTATAACTAAGTTTGTTGTGATTGGCTAAATTGTATTATTATCGCTATATCAATGTTTATGGATGTTCACTCATTGTGATGAGTATTCTTTACTTTCCTTAATAAATAAGTCTTTTATCATGTCAAAAAAGAAAACAATGGTGCCAAAGTCTAATTCAAGAGCGAAGCCTGCCTATCAGCGTATTAAAGACAGCATTTTAAAAAATATTCATTCGGGAAAATGGCAGGCAGGAGAAGCCATTCCGACGGAACACGCTTTAGCAGATAAATTTTCTGTATCACGAATGACTGTCAATCGTGCGTTAAAGGAGCTTAGTGAGGAGCGAGTATTACATCGCAGGCAAGGTTCGGGGACCTTTGTGGCGCAGCAGCAATACAACCATACGGTGGTAGAAGTGCGCAATATCGCCGCTGATATTAAAGCCACAGGCAAGCAGTATAGTGCGCAAGTCATCAGTCAGCGCCGGGTCGCTGCCAGTGAAGTCAGTCCGCGAATCTTGGCATTATTAACCCAGCCGATGCTGGACATCTCTCCGACACCGACCACAGGTCTTGAGCGGCGAGAGGACACCGATCTTATTGATGAGGTAAAGCTGGTACATATCGCCAATGGTAAGCCGCTACAATACGAGGAGCGCTGGGTAGATGCCTCATTAGTGCCGCAATTTATCGAGCAAGACTTCAGTGTGGTCAATACCAGCGACTATCTGATACAGCAGGCCCCACTACAAGGGGGTAGCTATACCATTCGTGCGGTGGCGGCGCCCAAGCCGGTGGCTAAGGCTTTAGATTTGGCAGTGGGTGCCCCTGCATTATTGCTCAGTCGTCAGACTTTCTCAGCCGGCCGCGTGGTTACCTTTGTTAATATGTGGCATGCCGGTGACAGTTATCAGATCTCTGGCACCTTGTAGCGACTTTAGCGTTTGGCTTTGCTGACATTTATATCTGCCAGTATCAGCTCTTTTAAGCCAAAATAAGTAACGCTTCGGCTGACTTTAACCTTGTGGGTAATCGGGTTAAGGTCGGCCTTTTTTAGTCAAATAAAGCCGTTACTAACCTGTCTATTGGGTTGTAAAAAGCCTGAGGCATAAATAATTTAGCGATACATATAGTCAAAGAGCATATAGTTATGCAATAATAGTATATAAAATTATATAATATATTTCTGTGTAACCTGAGTGGGTTGTATATAATACTTCTTTGATTGGTCTACGAAGGAGATATTAACTGTGTCAAATGCAATCGAACATGAGGCATCCAAACAAGATGACCGTACCAACGTGCTTAACCTAGATACAGGCGAATTAGATACAAGCAAATTAGATATAGCAGCGCTCAAGGCTTCAGCGACCAAAGCCTCAGCCTTACTTAAGTCGTTATCGCATTCAGATCGCTTATTGTTGTTGTGTCAGTTGGTGGAATCAGAAGCTTGTGTGCGTGACTTAGAGCAGGCAACGGGTATTAAGCAGCCCAGTCTATCGCAGCAATTGGGTGTATTGCGTGATAATGGCTTGGTCAATACCCGCCGTGAGGGCAGGCAGATTTTTTATAGTATTGCCAGTGAGGATGCGCTGGCCGTCATGCAAGTCTTGTATCAGCGTTTTTGTGCTACTGATGGCGATACTAAATAAGCTTTAGGTCAATAGACGCTATGGCAGTCAGTTCAACATGAGCTCAAGTGCGATGACTGGTAATACAGTGCAATACAGATAATTAGGAGTGTGACAATGCACACGTGGATAGATATGGCAAACTTTACGCCGTGGAGTGCCTTAATTGGCAGTATTATGATTGGTCTGGCAGCGTCTATTCTGATTGTCGGTATTGGTAAAATCATGGGTATGAGCGGTATCTTAAAAAGCAGCCTAGTGAGCTTACCTCGCTTTAGCTGGCAGTTGATGTTTGTCATTGGGATGGCTATTACTACTTGGCTTTATAGCTTACTGATTGGATTCCCAGAGCTTGAGATGGGGCAACCGCTTTGGAAAATTATAGTGGCAGGATTATTGGTTGGCTTTGGTACACGGTTGGGCTCAGGCTGTACAAGCGGTCATGGTATTTGTGGTATTTCACGTCTGTCAGGTCGCTCAATCACCGCAACCGTTTTATTTTTATTTAGCGGTATTGTCACAGCCACTTTATTTGCAATGGTTTAGCCGAGTTTTTATAACCACTGTCAAATTTATCTGTATTTATGTATCGAGATAATAATATGAGCACATCAAATAAAACCAATCCAATGACGTTAATTATCAGCCTATTGTCGGGCGCTGTATTTACTGTCGGGCTTATCGTCTCTGGCATGGTTAATCCAGAAAAAGTATTGGGTTTCTTACGCCTATTTCATGGCTGGGATCCGTCACTCGGTCTGGTGATGGGTGGCGGTATTGCCGTTGCCATGCCGACTTTCTTTTATGTCAAATCACGTATCGCTAAAGGTGAGAGGGCGATAGACAAAGGCAATTTTGATTTACCCACGGCGACCAAGATTACGCCGCAATTGGCTATTGGTAGCCTTATCTTTGGTATCGGCTGGGGTATGCTTGGATTTTGTCCTGCGCCAGTATTGGTCACTGCATTTGCCGGCTACACAGAGTCGATGATTTTTGTGGTCGCGATGCTGGCAGGCTTTTGGTTACATGCAAAATTTATTAAAAGCTAGGTGTTAATCTGAATCTATAGGGGTTGGGTATTCCTAATTAAATGGTCATCTATTTTAATTAGTTGCATTGTATCAGTCTACTTTAGGTGGTCTATTATCTAACTATAGATGGCTCTTGGGTGGTTCTGATAGGGTATACTCAAAATAACAGATGTTAGAGTAATTTTACCATTCTAATATCTGTTATTTTGGTGTCCTCATATAGCTCTTCATCACATTGACCGTCAGACTCAAAACCAAATTTTTCATAGAAACTAATTGCAGATAGATTTGTCTTTAAAACCCATAAAGATAGACTAGAACAGCTATTACATTGAGAAGCATCGATTAGGGCTGAGTTCATTAACTTTGCACCTATCCCTAAATTTTGGTATTGCGGTAGAAGATACAGAGTAGTTATTTCACACTCGTGATCTTTCTTAAAGTAAGAAATAAACCCTACAGTAGTACTCTCAGCATCATATGCTATCCAGGTATTCACACCAGAGCTAGATAATACCTTTTCCCACATCTCCATTTTTTGAGATAAATTGTTTTCTTTGTCTCTATACGTTGCGGGTAAAAGGTTTGAATACGTAGCATTCCAACTTTCAAAGTGTATATGAGCGATGTCTGATACATCGTTTTGGTTTGCCTTCCGTATAAAAAACATGTATCACTCCATAGTTGAATATTGGGGTAATACCACAGCGTAGCAAAATGCATCATCTGAGGTTTCATCTGATTGGTACGCAGATAAGGAAATATCTTGGCTGTCAGGATAATGTTTTAAAATTAATTCGATTTTGTCAACAATGCAATCTTCTGAATCTGTCATTTTCCCGTTGTAGACAGCTGGTTTAAAGTCCTCACCTTCGTGTAACTTAATTTTGTACTTATTTTCTATTTCTAGTAGTTTTGAAAAAATACTCATATTTAATCCATGTCTTTAATATTATTTAGAGGTGTAATGGACAAAATTCATGCTAAAAAGTAGAAGTTAGTCGCTAATGGACACAATTCATGCTATTTGAGTGACTTTGACCCTAAAAAGTCTTTAATAAACCGCAACTTACGCTGCTCACTTAGA